>NZ_JABCQB010000011.1:0-123592 GCF_015244525.1 Gluconobacter sp. R75690
CCAGTGCGTAGGATGTGCAGCATACCATTGAGAAAACGGCGGTTATCTCCAGACGGGCGCGCCCAACGTCCACGCTCAGAAGGCAGAAGCGGACCAATTATCGCCCATTCCTGATCCGTCAGATCGCCTCGTGCCATGCCTGTTCTCTCTGCTCCTTACCCCACAGGCAGGAAGTGAATCAGATCTCAGGCAGATCGTATAGATCTTTTGTCAACGTGACCTAGTCTCTAAAGCGTTTCGCTGTCAGACATATACGGAGCGCCAGCTAGGGCCTGTTAGACCTTGAATGACAGAACGGACTGCATAGCTGTTTGTGATGAGCATGATGCAGTCTGTTTTTTCTGATCAGGCCTGGTCTGTATGGGAACCGCTGATCGAGGAAGTCCGTCCGAAGGGAAAAACTCCACCGAAGAACCTTCGACGGACGATATCCGCGCTGTTCTGGTGACGCCAGAACAGCGCGAAATGGCGTGCCATGCCACCCGAGTTTGGTCCCTGGTGGATTGCGGCACAGTTGTTTATTCGCTGGTCGAAGCTCGGTGTGTGACAGCGCTTCTTTGACAAGGTCAAAGATGGGGATCGGAGCCTGGGCATGGTTTTTCTTGATGGCACGACAATCCGTGCCCATCACAAGGCGGCCGGAGCGGCTAAAAAAGGGGGCTCAGAGAACGCCGAAAAGATCGTGAGGCTCTTGGCCGCTCACGGGGAGGGTTTGGCACCAAGGTCTGCGTAGCTGCGGATGGACATGGCAAGGCACTGTCTTTCACGCAGTCACCCGGACAGGCGCACGAACTACCGTATGTCGTCTGCGACCGTGGGTATGCCTCACATAAATTCCGTAAAGATCTTTGGAACCGCGGATCTCGTCCCGTCATCCCACCCAGGAAAAACGATCCAGAAGTCGCCTGTCCAAAATGGGCATACAAACACCGGCATCTGGTCGAAAATCTGCGGGCAAGGCTTAAGGAATGCCGGGCTGTCGCGACCCGATATGAGAAGACCGCCGCATCCTTCTTCTCCGTCATCCTCATCGCTGCAACCGCAGACTCTATCAAGGCCTAACAGGCCCTAGATCAGATTTCTTTGTCGTGCTCTAGATTCAAAGAAGTGAATCCAGTGCCGTCGTCTATGCCAATAATGCGGTGACTAAAAACTCGAACAAGGTTTTTTAACTGTATTAAGCCTCCATAAGGCCAAGACGCAAAATCGAACTCTAAACGCCCTATCCCTTCATCATCTCTTGCAACACGTAAATACTGAAAATCGTTTTCTAGCAAACCAGACACCAAAGATTCAAAACTCATCCGCCTTTTCAAACCAGGATCATGCTTCCGAATATTTACTGGAGTATTAAACCAACGCTTTCGCCAATCCTCATCCTCTTTCTTTGTATACGTCGGGAAGTTTTTTACAAAATCGTCTCCTAATTCGGATTTCAATGCCTCTATATGTACCGACACCTCAGTGTTTATGTGCCTGTTAAATATTTCTACGCAATTACGTAGTTTTTCGAAGTGGTTTTTATTATAAATCTCAAATAAAATATAGTTACTCACCCCTAATTCCTCCACCTCTCTTCGTGGGAGACTCTGTTTCTGAGTTTATACTTAAATCAATATCGTCTAACGCCTTCATCCTGCTAACGGGAGCATATCGCACCGAATAGCATAATGGTGAATGGGAACAGCGTGGCCGATGAAATCGCAGATCATATTGAAGGCGTGTACGGAGGATAAAATTCGCAAGTTTCCACTCTCTCGTCGTCACTCACAGAAGTCCGCTTTCAATTTGAATAGCTAAAATATCTGTCATTCGCGGTTTAAGACTCACAGCCAAAACATGGCGGTTGCGACGAGACAGATGGTCAGTGACGCAGACCAAGGCGCGCTGGACGCGCATCTCCTCGGCAAACGTGACAGATCGCGTATCCCAATCGAACACCGAGAGAAAACGGCTTGTGGTACTGGGATTTGACTGAAACGCCGGCCATGCTCCTGTTTCCTCGCAGCCTACCTGTTTAGTCCCGGGGTTTGATGGTGCATTATTTTCACACGCGTGGAAGGAAGCGCTATGGGCCAGATTCTTCACGGGAGCGCTACGGGGTCAACCCGAAGATGGTCGCCAAATGGAAAAGGCGGAGCGATACATCGGATTGCCGCACCGGCCCGAAGGCTCCTTCTTCGACCGTCCTGTCGACCGAGGAAGAAGCGATCTCTTGGCATTCCGCCGTCATACTTTGCTGCCTCTGGACGATTGCCTTTATACGCTACAGGCGACGATCCCACACCTGACGCGCTCTTCATTGCATCGCTTCCTTCAGCGTCACGGCATCTCCCGCCTGCCTGATACCGAAGGCGACAAACCGAAGCATGCCAAGTTCAAGACCTATCCGATCGGTTACTTTCACATCGATATCGCCGAGGTTCAGGCAGCTGAGGGCAAGTTGCGCCTGTTCGTCGCCATCGACCGGACCAGCAAGTTCGCCTTTGTCGAGCTTCATCAGCAGGCGGGTAAAATGGTCGCAGCGGGGTTCCTTCGGCGCTTGATCGAGGCCGTTCCCTATAAAATCCACACGGTTCTGACCGATAACGGCATCCAGTTCACCAATCGGGCCTGCGATATTTATGCCTTCCATCACATCTTCGGCCGGGTTTGTGATGAAAACGGTATCGAGCACCGTTTGACCAAGGTGAAACACCCCTGGACGAACGGCCAGGTGGAAAGAATGAACCGCACGATCAAAGAGGCAACCGTCAAGCGCTTTTACTATGAAACGCACGACCAGCTCCGCCGCCACCTCGCGGACTTCGTCGCAGCCTACAATTTCGCCCGCAGGCTCAAGACCCTGCGCGGTCTCACGCCATACGCATTCATTTGCCAGCAGGGGAAAAAAACCATCACGGTTCAAACAAAGCCCGCACCACCAAATCCCAAGACTAAACAGCTAGGGCGTGGATCTTGCTGGTAAGGCGGCCGCGGAAACGTCCCATGCCGCCATCATTTCCATCCCCTTTTTTCCCGTGACTGCATGCTGGTGAACGCGAACACAGGTCGAATCGATTATGACGATGTCACCATCGTAAGCCGCTGAAACGACCTCAAGAAGCCGATCCCAAACCCCAGCTTTTCGCCAGCGGACGAAACGGTTGCAGCAGGTGGGCGGCGGCCCATAGCGTTCGGGGATTTCTGCCCAGAACGAACCTGCCCGAAAGCGCCAAAGGATGCCCATCCAGCACACGGCGATCATCGACGCGGGAAACACCACGCGGCTTGTTGGGTAGCAACGGCGATAGGATAGACCATTCGCAGTCGGTGAGTTCATAGCGGCAGCGCGTCATCAAGGCCCCCTCAGCCCGAAACCTTGAATCACGCGTGCCGCTAAACACCAACAATTTTTATGAGTTCACGACTTGGAGAAACAATATCCATCAATTCCGGGACGGCCAAAAAGATGCAACAGATTGCGTCCCATGGATTGAATATGAAACAATCATTTCGTACCGTATTTATAACGATATGTCGTGAATTTTATCATCCTTTTCACAATGGATTGTCCACTCGGCTATGCAACGCGCGATTTGTCACGAGAGACTCCCGTTAACTCAGGCACAGAGAGGCCTCTGGATGACGCAGTTCATAGCGCCGTCCGGGTCTAACCTGAATATTGCTGAAGCTATTCACCTGCATGGTTCATTGCACTTCCAGACCTTCATTTCTGCCCTGCAGCAAACCCAGGCAGAAGCCGAAACGCTCAGAACCAGAATCATACAGACGCACGAAGGACTGGTTTATGAGATCCTTCCTGACGCTGGAGCATCCTGTCCGGTCATTGATTGTCGGGAAGCAAAAAATCCAGACAATGCGGCACTCCTCTGGATGCAAACTCGTCTTCGGGCACCGCTCGATCTGGCAAAAGACGAACTCTGGCAGAATGCCCTTCTGAGAGTAGGTGAGACACATTGGATCTGGTTTCATTGCTGTCATCATGCTGTGCTTGACGGTTTCGCGGGCGGTCTGATCGCAGCGCGTGTAGCGACACTCTATACGGCACGTCTCAAGGACGTAGAGGCGCCCTGCTCAGCGTTTCTGCCTCTTGCGACACTGCACGAGCAAGAGAAAGCCTATCGCGCTTCCGAGCGATATCTATTGGACAAGGCTTACTGGCTTGAGCAGTTGCGTGATGCGCCGGAACCTGTTTCTCTCTCGCTCAGACCTCATCGTCCCCCAAGTGGAGACCATGGTGGTGCTATCACCCGCTCGAAAATGATGGTTGGTGCCAGGGCGGAAGCCCTCGCCATGCTGGGGCGCGCCAACGGATCGACCCTACCTCAGATCCTGACGGCACTTCTCGTCAGTTACCTCTATCGTGTGACAGGGCAGGATGACCTCGTCGTAGGCATGCCGGTGAGCGCACGCGCGACGCGTGCGCTCAGACAGACACCAGGTATGGTCGCTAATGCTGTGGCGCTTCGCTTCCGGATCGAGCCTGGTACGAACTTTACCGGGATGATCACTCTGGCACGGCGCGCCATGCGCGGTGCCCTGCGTCATCAGCAATATCGCTACGAGGACCTCAGACGTGATTTGGGTTTGTCTGGCGCGACGCACCAGATCAGCCGCATCGGAATCAATATCGAGCCATTCGACTACGATCTGCCTTTCGGTGATCTGGCCGTGCGCAATGTCAACCTGAGCAATGGCGCAATGGAAGATCTCACCATCTTCGTCTTCGACCGCAAAGATGGGGGCGGTCTGTGCATCCAGTGTGATGCCAATCCGGCCCTTTACACGGAAGACGAACTCGATGCCCATCTGAACCGCATTCTACGTTTTTGCGATACGTTACTGGCCACGCCAGAGATTCCCCTCGAAAAATGCCTCATCCTTACGGATGCAGAAAGAGCGCAGCAGGCTGAACGCAACAGCCGAACGGTACGGCTCTGGCCCGATACACCCCTGCCCCTGCTTGTGACAGAGGGAATCCGCTCTGGTACTTCGATGCTCATCAGCGATGCCTCAACGGTTCTTTCCAGAGAAGACTTTCTGGAAAACCTTGATCGGTTGGCATCCGTTCTCCGAGACGCGGGGATTGGTCCGGGACATCTGGTAGCTCTGGCGCTGCCCCGCGACCGACGTATGGTCCTGTGCATGGCAGCCATCATCAGGACAGGTGCTGCCTGGCTTCCTATTGATGTCGATGCTCCCCTTCCGCGCGCCAGACTGATTCTTGAGGATGCCAGACCCAGCCTTGTCATCCTGCCAGACCAGACTTATGCCGACTGGGCCTGCCAGCGCACAGCCTGGTATATTGATAGTGACACACTTCGCGCGCACCCTCTTAACAGAGAGTCTGCACCCCCTCCCCCGACTGAAAGCGTTCCTGGCGACACCGCCTATGTCACCTATACTTCTGGCACGACGGGACGCCCTAAAGGCGTAGTCGTCCCGCGCTCTGCCCTGAGCAATTTCCTGCACTCCATCAAGGAACGTCTCGCATTCGGTGCTGCTGATGTCCTGCTTGCCGTGACGACCTGGACGTTTGATATCGCCGTCCTTGAAACTCTCCTTCCACTTGTGAGCGGAGCAAGCTGCGTAATCGCAACACAGAAGGATGTCCGTGATCCGAAACGACTGGCCGCGCTGATCATCGATCATGGCGTGACCGTCATGCAGGCAACACCGACATTGTGGCAGACCATTCTCGGCACTGTTGCAGAGAATGCCCTCAAGGGACTTCTTTTTCTGAGTGGTGGCGAAGCCCTGCCCCCTCATATGGCCCGGCAGATGGTCCGGCTTGGCCGAGGCGCCTATAATCTTTACGGTCCAACCGAGACGACCATCTGGTCCACAGCCTATCAGCTGACCCTGCATGAAAGTGATTCTCCTCCAGCAGGCCTGCCTTTGGCCAATACACGTCTTTCTGTTATCGATCGGTGGGGAAATATAGTGCCCGATGGTATAATTGGCGAGTTGCTGATAGCGGGAGATGGAGTCGCAACGGGATATCTGAACCGTCCTGATCTGACGATCAGCCGCTTTATTCCGGATCCGGACCAACCAGGAACAGCCCGCGCCTATCGTACAGGTGATCTGGCTGTGCTCGACGAGCACGGTGTTCTCACGATTTTCGGACGTGCCGATCAGCAGGTCAAGATACGCGGCATGCGGATCGAGCCTAACGAAATCGAGAGCACCCTGTTAGGTTTACCGGAGATTCTTCAAGCCGCTGTTGTGGTCGAGACAACAGGAACGCAGACTCTCCTTGCCGCCTATCTGGTTCCTGCTGTTCCAGAGACAATACTTGATCCGGCACAGATAAGGCGGGCATTGTTCGCCCTTCTGCCGCCACAAATGGTTCCGGCCCAGTTCATCAGTGTTGAGGCCCTTCCCCGTCTGACAAGTGGCAAGCTCGATCGTTCTGCTTTGAAGATCCTCAAGGAACTACCGTCTGTAAAGGCTCTGACCTATGCCTCGACGCCAGCCGAGCAGATGTTATCAGACCTCTGGTGCTCCCTGCTGAATGTAGACAAAGTCGATATCAATACCAGTTTCTTTGATCTGGGCGGCGACAGCATCATGGTGGTGGAAATGGCGGCTGCACTCTCTGCCCAAGGCTACGAGTTGCCCATTGGGCAGGTTTTCGCTGCACCTACGATTGCCCTTCTGGCCCCTCTCTTCGAGGGGAAGTCTGCCGCATTCGATCCGCTCTCCGTAACATTGCCAATCCGTACCGTCGGTGACAAACCGCCGTTCTTCTGTATTCATCCGGTCATCGGTATGAGTTGGAGCTTCAATACGCTCGCACCTCTCCTGCCTGAGGGACATCCTGTCTATGGTCTGCAGAATGCTGGACTTCTCCTTGAGGATGACCCTCCTCTAACACTCGAGGCGTTAATCCACTGCTATGTCGAGAATATCCGTACGCTACAGCCACAAGGCCCCTATTATATCATCGGTTGGTCAATGGGAGGCGTCATCGCTCAAGGCATTGCCCATCTCCTGCGTGAGGCTGGAGAGGAAATTGCTCTTCTCACGCTACTCGACGCCTATCCAAGTCTTTCTGGAGATGGAGTTTTGACTCCGGACAGTCCGGAGGCGCTCAAGGCAGCGCTTGCATTCCTGCACATCAACACAGAGCCAGGCGCGTCCGAGCCACAGACCCTGGATGACTTGGCAGATCTTCTTCTCGCCGGTATCGACACTGCTCTCCTTCCGATTCTGCCAAGCAGTGAGACAGGCGACCTGGCAGAACTTGCTGAAAAAATACGCCTTGTGACGCGTAGCAATCTGGAAATGCTGGTCGCTCATCGTCCCGCAAAAACGGATGTCGATATCCTTTTCCTACGTGCCAGCCAAAAGACCGACACGCTCGTCACCGATTGCCCACAGGCCTGGTCAGAGTTTACAACAGGACAGATTTTCGCTCATGATTTACCATGCCGTCATGGTGACATGCTGACACCAGGGCATGTGGAAGCCGTGGCGCGTCTGATCTGCTCTCATCCGGCTCTTGGGCAAGCGATCCCTCCCTCGCTCACCGCTGCCTGAACCGAAATCGATATTCCTGATGAAAATCGTAATATTTACCATTGGAACGCAAGGAGATGCCCGGCCTTTTGTGGCACTTGGCAGACGCCTTTCCGCCCTGGGGCATGACATCCACATTGTGACGTCCGCACGACATCGCCCACTCATTGTTGGCGGTGGCCTGAATCTCATCCCCATTGAATCAGACTTCGCCGATCTTATGGCAAAAGAACATGCTGCCATGGACAACGGCAACCAACTCCGTATTGGCAGACAAATGGCACGCGCCTTGTGCGACTGGATGCCTCTTTGGGTTAAACAGGCCCTGGCCGCAACCGAAGGAGCAGAACTCGTCATTGGCTCGGGATCGGCTACGGCACTTGGTGCCTCAATTGCCGAGAAGCGCAATATTCCCTTTGTGCAGGCGCAGTTCATGCCAATGACACCCTCCAGACATATTCCGCCGCTCTGGCCCAACCCCAATCTGCCTCTGCCCGGAACCGCCAACCTTCTTCTGACTCATCTGGCACGATTTCTGATCTGGCAACTCATGTCGGCACCTGTTTCCATCATGCGGAGCGATCTTGACCTGGCTCCGATAGGATGGCGTGGTCCATGGTCAAGGAGAAGCAAACATACTCGCAATCAGTATCTGCTTTATGCCTTCAGTCGCCATCTGCAGCCACAGCCAGACGACTGGCCTTCTGATCGAATTGCCGTGACAGGCAGCTGGTTCTACGACCAGACGGAAGAATGGACTCCTCCCCCGGCTCTCACGCGGTTTCTCGAAGCGGGCTCGAAACCTCTGTATATCGGCTTTGGCAGCATGATGTGCGGCAACCCCGAAGCATTCACACGCATGATCCTTGATGCTGTGCGCCAGACAGGCAGACGAGCCATTATTGCGACTGGCTGGGGCGCACTGCGTGCCTTGCGCGGGCAGAAGGACGATTCCCTCTTCTTTATCGAGAATGCCCCGCATGACTGGCTGTTTCCACGTGTCGCGATGGCGGTGCATCATGGTGGTGCCGGCACGGTTGCAGCAGCCTCACGCGTTGGCCTGCCGCAGGTCATTATTCCGTTCCTGGCAGACCAGTTTTACTGGAGCTGGCGCCTCAATACGATCGGCATCACACCCATGATCCTTAATAGAAGAAGGCTCACGGCCGAAAAGCTTGCCCATGCAATCAACAAGGCTTGTGCACGTTCTGTTTCGGAAAAAGCCCGCTTGCTCGCACCTCTCATCGAAGATGAAGAAGGCATCGGGCGGGCCATTGCGGCCCTTACGCACTGGGGACTTCTCAAGCCCCCCATACCTGCCGAGCCCGCTGTCTGATGAGCGCACCTCCCTCGCGTCCCCCTGCCATCATCGTGGAGTCACTTCTTAAGTGTTATGGTGGGAAAATCGTGGTCGACCAGCTGAATTTTTCGGTCGCTGCGGGTGAAACCTTTGCCTTTCTGGGGCCAAACGGCGCAGGTAAGACCACCACCATCAAAATGCTGACTACCCTTCTTCCCCCGGACAAAGGGCGCATCCTACTAAATGGTGTGGATCTCGCGAAAGATCCGATGGGCGCACGTCGCCATTTTGGGGTAGTATTTCAGGATTGTACGCTCGATAAAACTATGACCGTGCATGAGAATCTGTGGATGCATTGTGTCCTCCATCAGATTCCACGCGCAGAGAGACGCGCACGTATCGGAGACGTGCTTGCCCTTTTTGATGTTTCCGATCGTCGTGACAGTATGGTCGATGCACTGAGCGGCGGCCTCAGACGGCGTATCGAGATCGCACGCGCGCTTCTGCACCGACCGGCTCTGGTCTTTCTGGATGAACCTACGCTTGGCCTCGATCCGAAAAGCAGGCGTATCCTCTGGGCGCATCTGCAGCATCTCCAAAGCGAATACGGAACGACCATTTTCCTGACCAGCCATTATCTCGATGAAGTAGAGCGGTTCGCCCACAACGTGGCCGTGATCAAGAAGGGGCGTATCATCATCCAGGGCTCGGTGGATGCCATCATCCGTCACTCCGAAAAAACGACCCTTGAGGATAGTTTCTTGTTTCTGACCGCTGAAGAACAGGCGGAAGAAGACCTTTCTGCCGTTGCCGGAGCCTGACATGGTCGATGTCCTTTACTGTCTCTGGCTGCGACAGATCCGGAGTTTTCTACGTGCACGCGGGCGTGTCATCTCGGCGCTGGCCCAGCCTTTTCTGTTCCTGATAGCCCTCGGCCTTGGCTTTGCACCTGTCTTTCGCAAGGCTGGAGAGGGGAACTATTTCGCCTTTCTCGCTCCTGGTGTGATCGGCGCAGGCATTCTGTTTAATGCCGTCTACTCAGGCTCAGATCTTCTCTGGGACCGTCAGTTCGGCTTTATCAAGGAAACGCTTGTGGCACCGGTGTCCCGCATCTGGATTCTGCTGGGCAGGGCGCTCGGAGTTGCCAGTGTGGCCTTGCTTCAGGCCGTACTCGTGGGTCTGCTCTGTCTTGTCGCAGGAAATGTTTTGCCCGGTGCCGGGCAGATTGGGCTCGCTCTCCTCTTTGCGCTCCTGATAGCACTGATCTTCGCCTTTTTCGGCTCAATCCTCGGTTCCGTCATGAGCGACGCGCAGAGTTTCTCGCAAATCGTCAATTTTATCGTCACGCCTCTTTTCTATCTCTCAGGCGCGGTGTTTCCCCTTGAAGGCCAGACAACGTTCATCCGTGCTCTGGCATTCTGTAATCCCCTCACTTACGGAATTGACGGGATGAGGGGAGCATTGTCAGGTCATTTCATGGTCCCTCCCTCCCTTTCCCTTCTGCTACTTATACTTTCAGCCATCTTAAGTGCCGGTCTTGCCCAACTGGCTTTCTCGCGCATCCGCCCGTGAAGGAGAGATTTGCTCCCTGATTGTTTGACAGTCCGTTATGTGCGACCGATGCGGGCCATTATGGGGATAGTGGAGTACCAGAAGAAGATGCTCAGGCATCTGTCGTAGCGTGTTGAGACGAACCTCCAGGCTTGAGCCTTCCGAATATGATCTCGATGCAGTTACGACACTTGTACTTCCGTCTGTCGTATTTGGCAGGTCTCCTGCGGAAGCCCCCCCTTGGAATGCAGGGTCTGATCCCTCTAGGGCTGCGGGAAGGCTTCGGTTGCGGTCAGGCAGACGAGAAGCGTGCGGCCACACCATGCTAGGCGCTGAGGCGGCTATAGCCTGGTAAGAGGTCGCGATAGGGCACGGCTGCATGATGCACCACCCTGGCGACCGCCGTGGGTTTGGGGAGGATGTTGGCCAGATGACTCCGCCAGCGGGCCGGGTTTTCGCCTTCGCGCCAGTGATGGCCCTGCGCGTAATCCAGAATACGCTCCATCCGTCCACGCAGCCGTGTTGCGGTTTCGGTCGTGTTCTCCCAGATCGGTCGCAGGACAGCGAGCACGTCTTCTGTCTGCATGCTGCCAATCGGTCTCGGACCGAGGATGGGATAGACATGGCGGTCCAGAGAGCTGCGCCACATGGGCGCCGAGCGCGGATCTTTCCAGCCGGGAGCCTGCTCGGTGATGTACTGCTCGGCAACCTGTGCGAAGGTCAGATCCGGAACGGTCTGTCCCTTCTGCCAGGCTTTCTCTTCGAGGGGTCAATCCCTACTACATGCGTCTATCTGGTTTTTCAGGACGGCATGGATTTTAGTAAATACATGAAAAAACAACAGTTATTGAGCCGATCCGCTTTTCCATGACGCCTCACAGCGACGGACACTCCCTCCGCCATATCCCCCATAAAGCACTCTGAACACGTCACCATTCTTGGAGCGCATGATTTTGATGCTTGTTGTCAGACTGGAATGCAAAAAGGCCGCCCCTGCATTGGCAGAGGCGGCCTTTTCAGTATGCGTTTGAATGAGATCAGCGCGCGCCTGGGCGGGGACCACCACGACCGGGCGCGCCACCACGGCCACCACCTGGACGACCACCCGAGGGCGGTCCCGAGCGACGACGTCCACCACCGCCGCCACCACGACCACCGCCCAGAACCGGCGGACGCTGCGTGGACAGTCGGGCATCTTCGGAATGGAAGGGATGATCCATCACAACGGGAATGGGCTTGCCGATCTTCTTCTCAATATCCTTGAGCCATGCGCGCTGTTCAGCGTCACACAGGGAGACTGCACAACCCTCACGTCCAGCCCGGGCCGTACGGCCGATACGGTGAACGTAGGATTCCGGCACATTCGGCAGATCATAGTTGAAGACGTGGCTGACCTCGTCCACGTCGATACCGCGGGCCGCGATGTCGGTTGCGACCAGCGCCTTGATGGCGCCACTGCGGAAACCGGCCATGGCGCGCTCACGGGCACCCTGGGACTTGTTGCCGTGGATGGCTTCCGCGCGGATCCCGTTCTTGTTCAGGAATTCGGCAACCTTGTTGGCTTCATGCTTCATCAGCGTGAAAACCACAGCCCGGGCTACGCTCGGGCTTTCCAGCAGCATGAGAGCCGCATCTTTCTTGCTACCCGAGTCAACGAACATGACAGCCTGATTGATACGATCAACCGTGCTCGATTCAGGCGTGACCTGAACCGTTGCCGGGTTCTTCAGAAGCGAATGGGCCAGGTCGCTGATGGACGGCGGCATGGTTGCCGAGAACAGCAGGGTCTGACGCTGCTTGGGAAGCAGGGCCATGATGCGCTGGATATCGCGCACGAAGCCCATGTCCAGCATCCGGTCTGCCTCATCGAGAACGAGGATTTCCAGAGTGGAGAGATCGATATGCTTCTGCCCGATCAGATCAAGCAGACGGCCGGGCGCGGCCACGAGGACGTCTACACCGCGACGGGTGGCCTCGATCTGGCGTCCCTGCCCGACCCCACCGAAGACGACGGCATAGGAGAACTTCATGTGCCGCGCATAAGCAGCAAAGCTCTCACCGATCTGCGACGCCAGTTCACGCGTGGGCGCAAGAACCAGGGCACGGACGCCCTTCGGCGGCGCGGGGCGACGATTCGTGAAAATATGGTTCAGAATGGGAAGCGCGAATGCTGCCGTCTTGCCTGTGCCGGTCTGGGCCAGACCGAGAAGATCGCGGCCTTCGAGCAGGTAAGGAATGGCGCCGGCCTGAATCGGGGTCGGGGTGGCGTAGCCTTCTTCCGCGAGAGCCTTCTGAATTGGCTCGGCAAGCTTGAGTTCGGCGAAACTGGTCATGGACCTCTCCTTTGAGACGGCAAGGTCATGCTCAGGCAACCGCACCGTTATATCCCCTGCCTGACCAACTGGCCGCAGGCATTTATGGCAAGCGACCCCATTTCCACCCTGCTTCACCTGTAAAACCGGGCCTGAAACAGGCCCGGACAGAACAGAACCGGCGGGTTATGAAGTCATCATCACACTTCAGCAGACTGGCCCTGAAGTGCCCGTGGGATGTAGGACAACACTTGTCCCATTGCAAGGAGACAGGGACCCTTAGCTGAAAAAAGCCATTGGTATTTCTTGAAATTTTGCAATCAAGAGAAGCAGTCGTACTGAACCACTGCATCAAGAGGCAAAAACCCGCCACGGGGTCGAGGCGATGATGCCTCACGTCCAAGCGCGACGAACATCACAATTTCATGATCCGCTGGAAGATTGATGATCTCCCCAACCTGATCGAAGTCGAAACCATCCATGGGGCAGGTCTGAAGACCATGCGCCGCTGCCGCCATCATAAGGGCATAAGCCGCAAGACCACAGGACCGGAGCCCCTCGTCCCGCTGCACCTGCTCACGTCCTTCGTAATAGGAGCGGATCATGCCGACATAGCCCTCGCGCACGGACTCGGGCGCATCTTTCCAGTAGCGGGCCGGATCTTTCTCCCAGGCCTTGATGTCAGCACACATGACAATCAACGCAGCACAATCCTCGACCTGCGGCTGGTCCCAGGCTGCGGCACGGATACGACGGCGCTGCTCTCGGTCCCGTACGACCAGAAAGCGATAATTCTGGATATTGAATGCAGTGGGGGCATGACGGGCGGCTTCGAGGATGGCCGTCAGTTCGGCCTCAGGGATCTGATATTCCGGATCAAAATGCTTGGTCGCGCGCCGGGATGCGATGGCTTGAAGAATTTCGCTCATGAATCGGCAACTCCACTCTGACGGTTATCAACCCGGACCCTGCGAAAAGCAGACTCCGGCTTCAAGGTTTAACCGTACCGCAGAGCGAAGGTTGCGAAATATGAAAACGGGCCCGTCAAAATAGCGCTGTCAGTGTCCCGCACGCTTGAGCAGGAACATGGCCTGTTCACCGAACAGGTTGGCCAGCCGGATGGAACGACGCCACGGGGCCCGGGCGCCATCTTCATCAATCGCCAGCCATTGCTGAATGACATAACCCTCTTCCTCGCAGAGCAGGAGAAAGTCCCGGATCGTGCAGGGATGAATATTGGGTGTGGAATACCAGGGTGTATTCCACACGGGCGTCATCGGCATCCGCCCGGTCGTCAGAAGCTGAAGCCTCAGCCGCCAGTGACCGAAATTGGGAAAGGATACAATGGCATGGCGCCCGATCCTGAGCATCTGCCTCAGAACCTCGCGCGGGCGTTCGACGGCCTGAAGCGTTCTTTGCAGCACGACGTAATCGAACGTGTCATCGGGATAGTCCGCCAGATCGTGATCGGCGTCTCCATGCATGACCGGCAGGCCGTGCGCGACGGACTGCGTCACGTTCTGCATGTCGATCTCAATCCCCCGCGCATCGCAGGACCGCGTGCGATACAGATAATCGATCAGGGTGCCATCCCCGCTTCCGACATCGAGAACACGGGCACGGGGTGCAATCATTTCGGCAATGAGCCGCTGGTCCACGCGCATCAGCGTTCTCCCGCCTTAAGGGCCGCATGTTCGGCTGCACCCGCGATGAAACCCCGGATAGTCCGGTCGAAATCCGGCTCCTCCAGCAGAAAGGCATCATGCCCGCGGTCGCTCTCGATTTCCACGAAAGAGACGTTCGCCCCTGCCCGGTTGAGTGCCCGCACCAGAAGGCGGGACTGGGATGTGGGGAACAGCCAGTCCGAGCTGAACGACACGACACAGAAACGGGTCTGCGATTTCCGGAACGGGTTGGCCAGATCGCCGTCATGTTCTGCGGCCAGATCGAAATAATCCATCGCCCGGGTGATGGTCAGATACGAATTGGCATCAAAGCGCCGCACGAACGATGAGCCCTGGTGGCGCAGATAGCTCTCGACTTCGAACATTTCCCCGAACAGCGACGGGCTGCTGGACGCGGGCACCGCTGTTGCCGCGTCATGCCGGACCCGCCGTCCGAATTTGCGGCTGAGAGCTTCCTCGGACAGATAGGTGATATGCGCCATCATGCGCGCCACCCCCAGTCCGCGGGCAGGAATGGCGCCGAAATCCCTGTAATGGCCGTCATGCCAGTCCGGATCGGCAAAGATGGCCTGCCGGCTGACTTCATTGAATGCGATGTTCTGGGCCGAATGGAAGGGCGACGTTGCGATCGGCATGGCGGCGAACACGCGGTCCGGAAAGTCCGCGGCCCAGGTCAGCGCCTGCATGCCGCCCATCGAACCGCCAATGACCGCAAACAGACGATCTATGCCCAGATAATCGATCAGCTTCGCCTGCGCGGCCACGATGTCATGCATCGTGATTGGCGGAAACTCACTGTCCCACGCCTTTCCCGTCTCAGCACAGATCGATCGCGGTCCCGTCGTGCCCATGCAGCCGCCAAGGACATTGGAGCACACGACGAAATAACGATCCGTATCGATCGGAAGCCCCGGTCCCACCATCCGGCTCCACCAGCCAGGTTTGCCGGTCAGGGGATTGCGTTCCGCCAGGTACTGGTCCCCCGTCAGGGCATGACAGACCAGGATCGCATTATCCCGTGCTGGTGAGAGCGTGCCGTAGGTGCAGTAGGCGACCTCCAGCGGCGCCAGATGCACGCCACATTCCAGATCGAGACCGCTGTCCAGCCGCACGGTCTGATGTGTGTAGACCGGCCCATCCGCGATACTCGGTGACGCGCTGATGTCCATCCCAGATACACCCCTGATGCCACACTGAGGCCTCATGCCTCCCGGGCGCCACGGTATGGCACTGCCTGCCGATACGATCAAATCCCCTTTTGGATTGACGATGAATTAACACCTTGAATAAAGTTAAAAAAACGTAAAAAAGTTATATATGCCGCATCCGTTCTCACATTCCTCTGTTGAAGATTCACGGATATCGCCGTTTCCGGCTGACGCATCTCCCCTGCAGATTCTCGGGCATTCCGGCATTTTTGACGCATTTTATTATCTGAAATCCAACCCGGACCTGCACACGCTCGGAACCGCCGTTCTTCGGCATTACCATCAGCATGGATGGCGGGAGGGCCGTAAACCCAACCCCTTCTTTGACCCGCACTGGTATCTCAGCCAGAACCGCGACGTCATCGGTGATCCGTTGCTGCATTATATCCTGCACGGGGAACGCGAGGGGCGCCGTCCGATCGCGTGGTTCGATCCAGTGTGGTACGCGCGGACCTACCACGTCCCGGAACGGATGCTGGCCCTCGCCCATTACCTGAAGAACCGCCACAACACGCCGCTGCGCCCGATCCCGGAGTTCGATCCGGACTTCTATCTGCGCGCCTATCCCGATGTCGCCAAGGCTGGCCTCGATGCGCTTGAGCACTACATGGTTCAGGGGTTTCGCGAGGCCCGCAAACCTTTCGACGGGTTTGATCCCCTTTATTACAGGCGGAAATACCTTCGGCATTCTCCGGACAGCAATCCGCTGCTGCATTATCTGGAAAACCGTAACCGGCCGGATATCCATCCGTGCAGCCCCGAAACCGAGATATCGGTTTTTGGTGAAATCAAGCGTCGGAGCAAGCCAGGGCCGCTTTTTGAAAAAGCACGCCCGTTACCCCGAAGCGCTATCCGCCGCGCCCGTATTCTGGCCTATTACCTGCCGCAGTTTCATACCATTCCTGAAAATGACGCCTGGTGGGGCGAAGGTTTCACGGAATGGACCAACCTGCCCCGGGGTATTCCGCGTTTTTCGGACCATTACCAGCCCCGTATTCCACGGGATCTGGGGCATTACACACTGAACACACCCGAAATCCTCGAGCGACAGGCTGCGATGGCCCAGGCCGCGGGGATCGAAGGCTTCATTTTCTATTTCTACTGGTTCAACCGCAAACGCCTGCTTGACCAGCCTCTGGAAATCCTGCTGTCGAACCCGCAGATCGATCTTCCATTCTGCCTCATGTGGGCCAACGAGAACTGGAGCCGCCGCTGGGATGGATCAGACGATGATCTGCTGATCGCGCAGGATTACCGTTCCGAGGACGACGAAGCCCTCGTGGACTGCTTTGCCCGGTATCTGCGTGATCCACGCTACATCCATTTTGATGGCCGACCCGTGCTCATGGTCTATCGGCCCGGGACCATCCCCGATGCTCCAGCCGCCTTCGTCAGGTGGCGTACGCTGTTCCGCACCCGCCATGGGCTGGATCCGCTTTTTGTCATGGGACAGGCCTTCGGTGACGAAAACCCCGATCTCTTCGGTCTGGACGGCGCCATCGAGTTTCCGCCCCACAAGGTTGTCTCGAACTGCAACCTGATCAATGACGAAATCACGCTGTTCGATAATGACTTCAGCGGTCAGGTCTATGACTACGGCGAAGTGGTGGATAAAGCTCTCGCCCAGCCCAGAACACCGTTCCCCCTGATCAGGACCGCAGCGCCTTCATGGGATAATGACGCGCGACGGCAGGGCAAAGGCCTTGTTCTGCATGGGTCAACGCCGGAACTCTATGAACGCTGGCTCAGCGGCCTGATCGAACAGGCCCAGTCCCGCACATTCTTCGGAGACCCGGTTGTCTGCATCAACGCCTGGAATGAATGGGCCGAGGGCGCCTATCTGGAACCGGACCAGCATTTCGGAAGCGCCTATCTCAACGCAACGGCACGCGCCTGTACCGGCGCCGGGAAAAACCGCTCGCGATCCGGACTCCTTCTGATTGGACATGACGCGTTTCCGGCAGGCGCACAGCGACTGCTGCTCGAAACCGGCCGCACGCTGAAGCACTGCTTTGGCGCTGAAATCCAGTTCCTCCTCCTCGACGGAGGCGCCCTCCTCGACGAATATCGTAAAGTGGCGCCCACAGAGATCGTTACGGTGGCCTCAAAAACCACCACGGCGCGTCTGGAACATCTCCGCAGGCAGGGATTTCAGTCTGCAATCCTCAACAGTGCGGCCAGTTCAGCCCTGGCACCCCACCTTGCGGAAGCGGATATCGGCTTTCTGTTCCTCATTCATGAGCTTCCCGCGCTCCTGCGCAGTCGTAACCTGCACGTCCCCATGAAAAAGGCCTGTACGCTGGCACGCCATGTCATTGCACCGGCGCAAAGTGTAGCGAAAAGACTTGAGCTGGAAGCCCTGAACAACCTGAAGGTCCTGCCGCAGGGTCTCTACACTGAAGTACCCTTTTCGGTGCAGGCCCGACAGATAATCCGCAGGGAAATGGGTCTTGGGGCAACTGACCGGATCATCATCGGTGCCGGCTATGCAGACCTGCGTAAAGGCTTTGACCTTTTCCTTCAGCTCTGGCGCAAAATGCCGGGCGCAGTCCACTGTGTCTGGCTGGGCGATATTGATCCGTCCCTGAAGAACAACCTGGATGTCGAACTGAACAGTGCCCTCTCCAGTGGAACATTCCACATGCCTGGCAGGGTCGAAAATGTGCCGGCATGGCTGGCTGCGGCAGACGTCTTTGCTCTCACTTCACGCGAAGATCCGTATCCCTCAGTCGTCCTGGAAGCTTTGGCGGCCGGGCTACCCTGTGTTGCGTTCGAGGAAACCGGCGGAATTCCGGATCTCCTGCAACAGATCGATTTTGAAACAGACCATCGCAACAGTATTGTTCCCTTTGCGGATGTGCCCGCGATGGCGAACGCGGCAAACAAACTGGCGGCATGGTCCACAGAACGCTCGAACCGCGAACGACAGAAAACCGCTCACGCTGCTGCCCAACGCTTTAGCTTCGGGCATTATGCCCAGGAACTTCTGAGCCTCGCCCTGCCCGTGATCCCGAAAATTTCCGTCGTCATCCCCTCACACAATTACGCACGCTATATGGGCCGCCGCCTTTCTTCGATTTTTGCGCAGACGGTACCGGTCTTTGAGATCATCGTGCTCGACGACGCCTCAGACGACAACAGCCTCGAAATTGCCCGACAGACGGCAAAAGACTGGGATCGTGAGATCATCTGCATCGAGAATACCATCACCTCGGGCTCGGTCTTCAGGCAGTGGCACAAAGCCGTCAGGATCGCACATGGGGACTGGGTCTGGATTGCCGAGGCGGACGATTTCTGCGAACCGGAATTTCTTGAGCGTATTCTGGACGGTATCAAGAACAAGCCCGCTGTCGTCATGGCATTTACGGACAGCCGGGCCGTCGACGAAGACGGCGCTCCAATTTTTCCATCCTATCGCACCTATTACTCTGAGAGCGCAGGATTACTTATGGAAAGTGACAGTCACTTTACAGGAGAGAATTTTCTCCGGGGCTGCCTGTCGGAACGCAATCTTGTCCTCAATGTCAGCAGTGCGCTCTTTCGAAAAAAACATTTACTGACAGCGATCAATGCCTGCCAGACAGACCTGAAAACCCTGCGCGTTGCAGGCGACTGGCGCATTTATCTTGAACTGCTCACGCAGAAAAACGTCGAGGTCATCTATCTGGCTCAACCCCTCAATGTGCACCGGAGACATGGAGACTCAGTCACCCATACGCTCAGCCGGCGTAATCACATCGACGAAGTCGCCTACATGCATCGCCTTCTGGCAAGTCGACTTGCCCTTCCGGAAACACATATCAGTCGCCAGAAGTGCTATTGCGCAATGTTGGAACAGCAGTTCGGACTGGCACCACATAATAATTCTGAAAAAGTCTTACCGCTTTCCTGACCAGCACACGCTCAAAGAACACTGCCGCCTGTGCGCAGGGACCACCTCAACTGTAAGGAATAAGACGATTCATATCTGCCATAACCGTCATGTATTCTTTTATCAAAGTCATACGGCCAGCCGGCAACCAGGTCGTGCTTTTCAACCCAGCGCGCCCCTCGTGCACCATAAACGATGGCACGGGGCTGCCATGATAGGGTAGGCTGCGTTGGCTTACCGGAGGACAATGTGCCAACTCGGCCTCATAACCGCAGAACACCGTCCCGACAAACACCCATGCCAGCCGAGAGAGTGATAAAGGCGGTTGCGCCAGTTCTCGTCATTGGCCTGCTGCTCAGTGGGGCGATCGGGCTGCGCAGCTTTCTTGCCGCCCGCTCTTCACAGGTCATCGGTGGTCCTTATGCCCTGATGGATACGCAGGGTCGTGATGTTACCCAAAGCGCTTTTCATGGGCGATATACCCTGATTTATTTCGGTTATACCCACTGCATCGACGTTTGTCCTCTGACGCTTGCGACGGTCTCCCAGGCGCTCGACATGCTGGGGCCGAAGGCACATCGTGTCGTTCCGATTTTCATCAGCGTAGATCCTTCCCGCGATACTCCGGATGTCGTGGGCGATTATGTCAGGCATTTTTCACCTGATATCGTCGGCCTGACAGGAAGTGTGACGCAGATTCATACGGTCATTGAGGAATTTCACGTCATGGCGCGGCGGCGCGCTACAATCGCGGATCATATGAGTGACGACTACCTGATGGACCACAGTTCCGTTCTCTATCTGATGGACGGTGATAACCGGCTTGTTTCCGTTCTGCCGGTGGATAGCAGCCCGCAGGAAATCGCCGACCGGCTTCGTCGCCTCCTGCCGGCCAGTTGATCGCTACGCACGGCCGACGCGTCGTGCGATCATTGTCACGAGGCATAGCACAAGTAGCGATCCGCCAAGTTCGGGCAGGAGCAGCCCCAACAGGATCAGGGCCATGACAGCCCCGACGCCGATACGCCCATCCGGTAGTGCTGCCGGGGCGCCCAGACGGCCAGGCGGCTTGCGGCAGAGCCAGATGACGATCGCGGCCACACTCATGGTCAGGAGACCGCACGCTACGAGAAGATTCAGCACTTGATTGGCAACGCCGAAAAGCTGTCCTTCATGGGCTGCCACACCATAGGCAATCATGCGGTCAACGATCCCGTTGTCTGCGAAATGACGGACAGAACGTATCGTGCCAGCAGTATCCACCAGGGCAGAGATGCGTTCGGGCCGGTTCTGCGTATCCGAACGCACACGCCATGCTGTTTCGTTCCCGGAAGGCGCGGTGATCAGAACGGGGGCCGGATACCCCAACCGCATTGCAGTCGCCACGACATTATTCAGCCCGTCTGGCACGATGCTCTGCGAGGCAGTCGTCGGTGTCATGTCCATGCCGGGCATCGCATTCATCCCCGGCTGTGTGGGAGCCTGTCCCGCAATGACGGCGCGAGCCGGCACCGCGCCGATTTCCCAGTCCTGAATTGTGGTGAGGCGACTGAACCGGGTTTCGACACGGGACAGCGCGTGCCCCCAGACGAACGACCAGGGTAAGCCGGAGAGTAGAAACAGCGTCAGGAACAACGATACCCACACGCCGCTTACGGCATGCAGATCGCGCCATCGCATCCGGCCTCCTGCGGTCAGGCGCGGATAGAGAACGCCTGCTACCCGGCACTTTCCACGTGGCCACGAGAGGATGAGTCCGGTGAAGACAAGAACGATCGTCCAGGACGCGACCATTTCCATGATTGCCGAGCCGATATTCCCCAATAGCAACTGACCATGCAGTTTCAGGATGATGCGCTCGAACCGGTCCTCTTCAGCGACCTGCTTGAGAACTGCGCGTGAGCTCGGATCGACATAAACCCGAATGGCCACACCGCTGCGATCTACAATGACCCGTGCTGCGCTATGCTTGGCACTTGGAAGTTCATAGGCCAGGAAATGGCTTCCAGGCACGGCAAGCAGTGCCGCATCCACCTCCTGCGCCGGTGTGGAGATCAGACCAGCCATGGGGAGATGATCGTAGCGCCAGTCGATCCAGCGCTCGATCTGCGGTTTGAACAGGTAGAGCGTGCCCGTCAGGCAGAGAAAGGCCACGAAGGGCAGGCAGAATAACCCGGCGAAAAAATGCCAGCGCCAGACGGTGCGATAATCGGGCCAGAGAGAAGATCTGGAGACAGTCATGATCGTAACGCCCTTCAGAACCTGATCCGTACACCGCCAAAAAACGCGCGTGGCGTTCCAGCATAGATCGATCCGGTCTTGGCTGCGAGGACGTCGCGCCCGGCCTGCTGCCCGTTGGCCAGCAGCGTATCGCTGATGTCTGTTGCGCCGGCAGCATAGGTCAGGTTGGCCACGTTCTGCACTTCGAAATAGCTATGGAGGCGATGGATCCATCCCAGGCGAGAGGGCGGATCATAGTGAATTTCGAGGTTCAGCAAAGCATAGGACGGCGCTTTGAGAATATTGGCGTTATCGATGTAGAAGGCGCTTCGCCAGGTGACTTCCGCAAATGCTCCCAGACCCTGAAACAATCCGTCCGGCTGATCATAGAGAACACGCGCATCGAGGAAATGCGGCATGACGCCGGGGATCAGGTTGCCCTTGCGCGAAAAACTGCGTGCCAGAGTGCTGTTGGACAGAACCTCTGTATATTTCGTGTAGATCTGGTTGTCATAGGTATAGGACAGCTTCAGACGCGCACCCGGCAGTGCGACGCGCCATGGCTGCCATGTCGCGCCGAGTTCGACGCCACGATGCTGAGAGGCCGGCGCGTTGAACGTATAGCTTCCGGCGGGAGTATTAACCCCTGCCGACTGGCTGACGAGCTCGTTTCTGTAGAATTCATAGAATCCCGTCGCCTGGATATTGAGGCTCGGCGAGGGGTGCCACTCGGCACCAAGATCGAAACCAAGGCTCGTCTCGCTTTTGAGCTGTGTATTGTTGCCGTAGGTACCCTGTGGCGTCACGAAGAAGCTCGAATATCCGGGCGTCGCATAGGCCGTGCCGACCCGGGTGTGGAGGGTCAGAGTCTGTGACGGTGCGTAGACCAGGGAAGCCTCCGGTGCGAGCTGGAAGAAGCGTCGATTGACGGTGATGTCGCGCTGGGTCGTCGAAGATGCCGCATGGGTGTAGAGCGTCTCGACGGCGCCGACGTCAGACTGTGTACCGCCAAGCCCCACCACAGCGTGCCAGCGCGGTGCAAACTGCCAGTCTTCCTGAAAGCGAAGGCCGATATTCCACTGATGTCCGTAGGACGTGGAATTCAGCGCCCCACGCGTGGCACCGCCCTGAGGTGTGAGATTGTAAACCTGATAGCCGTAATCCATGTAATCGAAGCTGGCCCCCACGAAACTGGTCAGGGGTGTTCTGCCCACATGTCCGTGGTTCGTCAGATCGGTCTGGATGTTATAGGAATTGAATGGGCCTACGAACGCAGTGGTCGAGGTCGGCTGATCGATGTGACGCTGGTCGTAGGTGAACTGCGTGCGCCAGGTTGTCCGCGGGTCGAAATCTTGCTCCCAGCGCAGGCCGGTAATCGTGCGTCGGTCGAAACGGCCCAGGCCCGCCTGTTGTGGACTTGTCGTCTGATACGCCCCATAGGCACCATTGGTGAGAAGATTGACCGAGGCGCAGCCGGCCGCCGCCGACGCGGCATTGGCACAGCCGTTCTGGTAGGGGTTGGTCCGGAACTGATCGAGTGAAAGCCGCAGCGGCAGGGACGTGTCCGTGACATTGTTGACGAATTTCAGGATCAGTCGGTCCGACGGCGTCAGACTGATGCGCAGACGCATATTTTCAGTTGAAGTATTGTAGCGGCTGTTTGGGATGAACCCGTTGCCACGCACATCACTGCCGAACAGCATGAAATCGTAGGATTTGTTGCCCGCGCCAATTGTCATGTAGTTATTGAACGTTCCGAAACTTCCGAAATCCGAGCCCAGTTCAAGGCCGTGAATATTCGCTCCATTGCGCGTCCTGAAATTGATCGCGCCATTGATTGCATAGTTGCCGTAGAGCGTTGAGGCAGGCCCCTGAAAGACGTCCACGCCTTCATATGCATGCGGATCAATCAGGTCGGCGCGTGCGGTGCCGTCCGGTTGTGTCATGGGAAACCCGTCTTCCGTAACCTGGATATTCTTCAGGCCGTAGGATTGTCGTGCGCCGGAGCCACGGACCGAAACAACAGTGTCTCGCGGGCCATTTCCCTGGAGAAATGTGACACCAGGAACGGTTGCCATCATATCGGCGACCGACTGCGCGCTCCGGCTGGCGAAATCGGATCGTTCGGCGCTGTAGGTTGTCTGTCCGGCAGGATGGAGTGTCGCCGAGGCGCGCGACATGCCGGTAACAACGATATGTTCCGGATGAACGACAGGGCGTGAACGGGTCTGGGGTGTCAGGATACGCCTGACGCGCTTGTGTGGCTGTTGCGCAATGGCAGGGAAGATCCAGGCGAGGGCGCAGGCAAGTGCAACCGCCTCCAGAGAGCGGGTGGAACAAAACGGCTGTTTCATGATGTCAGACCTGAAAAAACGCAAAAAACCTTCCGTCGCAGCAGCGAAGAAGGCACAGAATCAGCGTCAGATCAGATGGGGAGGACCTTGGGCGAAAAGGCTGCACAACTGCCTGAGTGGCGGCCCCCGAACTGGTGGGAAGCACCAGAAAACGGACAGACAGGTTACAAACCGTGCGACGAAAACGACGAGGGCACAGGCCAGTACGAAAGTCGCCAGCAGATCGTCCAGAAGGAGAACGCCATCATCCATGTCTGCGGAATGGTGATGGGCGGGGCCATTCTGGCCACTGTCCTGACTGTCGCAGAGAGTAGAGAGCTGGCTGAGTTGCGCGAACGGGTCGTCGAGTGCGACCTGCGGCAACGGAAGACTGCCGATGCTCAGACGAATCATAACAGCAAGCAGGACCAGGGGCCAAAAGGCCAACCACCTCCTGTCATGTCGCGTGATCCAAAGCATCATCATACAATTAGAACGCTCTGAGCATTTTCACCAGACGATGTCGTCTCGAAATCTCTGCCGACAAAAGGCAAGCAGGATCCTGGAGCGCCAAAATGGAGCGGGGCGATTGGCCTGACCTATGATGACAGCGTCTATTTCGGAAACTTCAACTTCCGGTATCAGGGGCAACAGTATTCCACGCTTATGAACGATCAGAAAATTCCGGGATATGTGACTGCGGATATCAATATCGGGCGGACACTGCCGTCGTTCCACACCCGGATTCACCCCAAGGTCATGCTCAACCTCGTCAATATGGGTGGCGTCAATTACCTGTCATCCATCAGCGGCTTCGGTCTGACGGCCGTGAAGCAGAAGGGGATTTTTGGCAATACGGTCAACGCGTCCACACCGACCTATGTCGTAGGATCAGCGTTTACCGCGATGGCGACGGTGTCCGCAGACTTCTAAGAGAAGCCCCCTTTTCCGACTATCAACGGAAAGGGCGTTTCAAACAGCGAACCCAACCTGACGGCAGGGGCATCCAGAATTCTGGATGCGCCTTTTTTCAGACGTTATGACGACCAATGGCAGGGTCGGTAATGCTGGGGCGGCCATTCTCGATATGCCCGGCAATCTTCCATTCCAGAACAGTCCTGTCTGCGGCACGGACGGCCAGGTCATACCAGCCGGACGTTGCCACCGTACTGATTTCGATGCGCACGGGCGATGACGCGGCCGGATAATGCGTTACATGGTGGCGATAGCCATCCTCCACGGACAGAGCCATGCCAGGCGCCTCCACCATCAGGACGCAGAGTTGACGGCTGCGGTCTGTGGCGCTGCTGATGGACATGTTTCTGCCCTGTTCATCAAGTCTTCCAGACAGTCCGCGGAAAAAACCGTTTGGACCATGAATGTCGAGATCATATCGCCCCTGTGCATCCGTCTATAGGTCAGGACTTCGGGGACGTCCGCTGTCTTGCTATTACTGTCAGATAGCCGACCTTCTGCTCCCCCCATTGCCGTCATCCCGTCATGGCCATCATCTCGGGAGTGTACGCGTGACCCCGACTGCGGCCCTCTCCCCTACTCTTTTCTCCTGCGCCTGCTTACGCCTCAGTACGCCGAATCCCGCCCATCTACGCCCGTATCTGGAGCAGATGGTTACGGGTGTAGGTCACCCCCGCTTTGAACCTGCGGGTGCCAAGGCATTGAAATGATGGGGGATTTGATAGGCGTCTGGTGCTTGGCAACAAAAAAACCCGCCTTTGAGGGGCGGGTTTATTGTGTCCGATCAAGGACTTATTCAGTGGTTGCGGGGGAAGACAACCAACGATACTTGCGATTGGTGGACCGCGAGATACCCCGCCTCGCCGCATGACAGGGTAACCATGCCAAAGTGCGTGCGGACATCCAATCGGAATCCTTGTCACAGGCAGGCCGCCTCATATATGATCCCATAATACGGGCAACCTATGAGGCAATACGGCATGTCTGAGATTACATTCCTCTCCGACGCCTTCGATCCATCAGGGCTGATCACGGCGGAACGGCTGAGCAATATACTGCATATCACGAGGGGCGAACTCGCCGCTACGCTGGGTCTGTCACGTGACGCCGTCTCCAAAAGCGCCCGTCTCGGCCGCCCCGCTACCCAGACAAGGCTGCGCGACATGGTCGAAATCCTCAATCGCGTCCGGCCATGGGCGGGCTCAGCCCAGCAGGCTTTTGCCTGGTACCGGTCACAACCCCTGCCCTCCTTCGGTGATCAGACTGCCGAAGCGCTCGTCCGGGAGGGGCGCGCCGATGCCGTCCGGCGCTACCTGGATCGGATTGCGACCGGCGGTTACGCGTGAGGTTTACCGGACGAGTATTCCGGGCTCATAATCCCCGCTGGTCTTTCGCCCCATTATCAGGCGACGGTGCGGCGCTTCATGGTGGTCGGTTCAACCCGGTCGGCATACCTGCCCTTTACACATCACTGCGGATGGAGACTGCCTGGCTCGAAGCCCAGCAGGGTTTTCCATTCAAGCCGCAGCCTTTGACCATCTGTGCCTATGACGTCGATAGTGAACCCGTCGTCGATCTGACCGATCAATCCAGTCCTAACGATCTGAGCTTCTCTCTCGCTACCTTGGCCTGTCCTTGGGAAGACCTTGCTGACCAAGGCAAGGCGCCGCCTTCATGGGAACTGGCAAAGGCACTCATGGCCGACGAAGCGGCGGGCATCATCGTCCCGAGCTTTGCTCCCGGAGCAACACAAAATGACAGAAACCTCGTCTTCTGGGCATGGTCAGACAGTCTGCCCTCCCGCGTCACCGTCGTTGATGATGAGAGGCGACTGCCCACAACTGCAGCGTCATGGCCATAAGCTGACTGGAGAGTAGAAATTACCGAATGGCGGCTATCCAGCGTCAAAACTTGACGACCGCCTTGGGGGGGAATGAGACCGTCCGCTTCGAAGAGAAAGCACTCGATAGTAGTCATCTCTGCCATTCCCGTGGCGGTTCACGGTTTTTCGGCGCCAGCTCCCAAGCGCTATAGCTTTTTGGAATCGCTTCACTAATTTTCGACCAACCCCTCATGCAGCACGTCAATTATGTTGATCAATTTGACATATAATGTGATATCGTATTATGTCATTCTCGCATTGGTAGCTTAACGGCAGAGCATCGGGTCTGATAAAGTTCGTTAGTAACTTCCTTATCCCCGAGGGTACCCGTTCGATCCGGGTTCAATGCGCCAAAAATGCAGCTTTTTTTAAACAAAAGTCCGTCAAGGCAAAAATATCAAAAATTTCTAGGCCCGGTAAATCATCTAATTATCACCTGTATGGTGGGGCTGGACGCGATTGAGCGGTATCAAGTAGATAGTGCTCCCGAAGAGCTTAGAACGACGTGGAATCCAGTTGATTATAGAATTTCGGCGCGGCGGTCTCGACGTCTAGTTCTCGACATGTCCCTAGTAAAAGCAATCGATTGTATAGATTTTTACATAAAATCGATCAGGGCTTCTCCGTGCCTTATACAAAATGCGCCAACTGAAAATGGTATTGACAATAACTCAGAGAAAATTCTCAATAAAATAAATTTACTGGTCGATTTATGTGAATTGTCCAATAATTATTTGTCAGCTATGGTCCGGGTACTAGTTCGCTGGAGAAATCGGGCAGCTCACTTTTCAGAAGAAGTAAAAATTTCAGAAGAGGATATGAAAATATTAGTAGAAAGAAGAGAAGAAATTACGGAAAGGTTTTGTAATTTGAATGTAGATAGGATTATTGATGGGATAGACAGCAAAAACTATGTGCCGACATTCAAAGAGACACTTTCTATAATAAACGCATCTAGTAGATTCGTCCATGAAATAGATGGCTTTTTATTGAACAAATTAGATGTCAACGAGTATATTATTTCTATAATTCGAAAAGAAAACTCTCGCTCAGATCAGCGCCTCCTGCAGTCTATTTGGGGAAGAGACTTATCAACAAAAAAGAATTCTGTAGTGGGTTTTTTGAAACAAAATGGATTTTCAGAAACCCGGGAAGATGAAGAATCGTTGGGGTTTGCTTCCATTTCTGAAGAGTTTGTTGAAAAAATTTCCGCCATGAGCGTAAAAGAAGTTAGAGGCTGGATAGGTATTTGACTGATATTTATTAACTTGTGTACATAAGCGGTTTTCCCTCGTTTACATGACACAAGAGGGTTAATTTATTGGTCGTAAGTCATGCTTAGACCCACGAAGATCGACTCTCTTTAAAGTACGTTGTCGCGTCCGCTTTGCGACGAGGTCACGCCCTGCTCTGGCGTCCGGTATGAGGCGTCTTCTGCCTGTCTGCTCATCCTATTCGATGGACAGACTGCGTTGGCCGGTGGATCGCAATTTCCGAAAACAGGAAATCTGACACAGACAGATTAACAGAACCCCGGACACGGTTCCGCATGGTCAAATGACAAAAGACCGAAGTTCCATCACATCGCGTTTGGGCGCTATCCCGAACCTGCGAACATAGTCCCGACTGAACTGCGACGGGCTTTCATAACCAACCTCAAACGCCGCGTGCGAGACGTTGACGTCTTCCGACACCATCAGGCGGCGTGCCTCAAGCAGGCGCAACTGCTTTTGATACTGGAGCGGCGTCATGGAGGTCAGCATTTTGAAATGCTGATGGAAGGACGAGAGGCTCATGCGTGCGACAGCGGCAAGATGCTCGATCCTCACCGGTTTCGCAAAGTTGGCGCGCAGCAGGTGAATGGCTTCCGCAACCCGTTGCATGTGACTGTCGGGCAGGACGAGTTTACAGACTTCGCCTGCATGAGGTCCTGTCAGAAGCC
The DNA here is from genome assembly GCF_015244525.1 of Gluconobacter sp. R75690. Lineage (NCBI taxonomy): Bacteria > Pseudomonadati > Pseudomonadota > Alphaproteobacteria > Acetobacterales > Acetobacteraceae > Gluconobacter > Gluconobacter sp. R75690. The sequence goes on from NZ_JABCQB010000011.1 coordinate 28,807, forward strand.
AGAAGCAGATTTCCCGCATGATCGCCGGCCAGAGGATCGGGGGCGCCGCCGGATTATCCAGCAGTCGTATGAGCCGCCGCATGCAGTCGGACAGATCCTCCGACAGATCGGCGACGAATACCCCGATACCCTGATCGTTCGACGGTAAAGGGGGCTGAGCAAGTTCCGTCATAACCTCACGCAGGATCCCTGCGTCCAGATCCAGGGTGATGCCGATATAGGGACATTCAGGGCTCGCCTCCGTCACACGACCAAGAGCGGGTATTTCGATGCTGACCAGCAGGAAGGCCATGGCCCCATACTCGAAAATGGCGTCACCAAACTCTACTGCTTTCGCGCCCTGGAGGGTGATACAGAGCGACGGCTTGTAGACCATGCCATTCGGCGGCGTCTTTTCGCTTAGCCTGATGATATTCAGACCGTCGAACGACGTCGCGAAAAGCCCGCTCGTGACACAACCCTGCGCGTCCAGATAGCGGGTTACAGCTCTGGCGAGAGATGAAGACATTCCTTGCTCCGGCCAAAATTCCAACAGTCTCCGTTTACACGCTGCGCCTCGCCTGAACCAGACCATTGCAGGATCGGGCAAGAAATTTGGGAGTTCGGGCATTCGGTCCCTCAACCTGCCCAGCTAAGTATCGGGTATCAACCGGAATCAATGGCGAGCGCCGTCGAACTATCAGGCACTACTCCCAAAAGAGAATTTCTTGCTTGTACAGGAGCCAGATATGAGCAAATGGACGACATCGAACATTCCAGACATTCGCGGCCGTGCGTTCGTCGTGACCGGAACAGGCGGCCTCGGGTTTGAGGACGCACTGGCGCTCGCGCGCGCCGGAGCAACGGTCATTCTCGCCGGACGAAACCCAGGCAAAGGCGCGGAAGCCGTTGTCCGCATCAAAAGGGACACCCCCGAAGCAGACATCAGCTTCGAAGTTCTGGATCTGGCTGACCTTGCGTCGATTACCGCGTTTGCTGAGCGCCTGGGCAGCCAGCGCGACCATCTCGACGTGTTGATCAACAACGCAGGGGTGATGACGCCCCCCACACGCAAAGTGACCTCGGATGGTTTCGAACTGCAGTTCGGAACCAACTATCTCGGGCACTTCTCACTGACCGCGCATTTGCTACCCCTGCTTCGCAAGGGTCATGATCCGCGCGTTGTCACACTCTCCAGCATCGCGGCACGTGACGGTCGGATCGCGTTCGATGATCTTCAGGCGACACATAATTACAAGCCGATGCCAGTCTACAGTCAGTCCAAGCTGGCCTGCCTGATGTTCGCGCTGGAACTTCAGCGTCGCAGCGAAGCGGAAAACTGGGGGATCACCAGCATCGCCGCCCATCCCGGTATCTCGCGTACCGATCTGCTTCCGAACGGAGCTGGCGCTTCGAGCGTGTTTGGCCTCGCGCGGCGGATATTATGGTTTCTTTTCCAGCCAGCCACACAGGGCGCATTGCCGACCCTGTTCGCCGCGACATCATCGGAGGCAAAGGGCGGCGGCTATTATGGCCCTGACAGACTGAGTGAGACGCGTGGGTATCCCACCACGGCTAAAATACCTCCCGCTGCGCTCGACCGGCAGGCCGCCGCGCGCTTGTGGGATATTTCCGAACAACTTGCCCATGTGCAGTTCAGCAATAACTAATTAGAGATCACTGCAAGGAGGAACAAAGCAAAAGCAATAAGACGCAAAATAGTCTGCTTCCTCACAAGAGCGCGGCAGAAAGACGTCTGCCGCCTCGCCCCGTGTCCTGACGATGCCGGGTGGCCCCATGGCAGTAAGATTTCTGTTTGCGCGTCAGGATCGCCTGTTTCGAGGTTGCCGGGAACCCTCTCTCATGTGCCGAAAGCTCAGGAGAAATACTCTCCAACCATATTCTCGTTTTTTGCCCCAGGCGCGTCAGCGTGCGCGTGGTCAAGAGCTTACTCATACAGGCTGATTTCAAAAAGCCGCGGAACATCACGAGGCTCAGCACATGAAGCGAATTAGTCGGCGCAACTACGCTCTGTTACGATTCCGCCGACGTAGAGCCTGTGGTGGCTGTCCGTAGACGCGCAGGCATGCACGACGCATGCGTTCGAGATCGCGGAAGCCAACATGCAGGGCAATCTGCTCGAAAGGCTCGCTTGTATTTTCGATACGCGGGAGAGCGGCGTCACACCTCAGGCGCTCAACAGCACGAGCCGGTGTCTCCCCCGCCTCCATGACGAACTGTCGGGCGAACTGGCGTGGACTGATCCTCGCGACATCTGCCAGCCGCTCAACCGACAATGGCTCCCGCAAGTGCGTATGAATATAGGCAATAGCATCGCGAATGCGCCCTGGGCGCGGCTCCAGGTCGAGAAGAGTCGAAAACTGAGACTGGCCACCACTGCGGCGATGATAAACCACAAGTTCCCTGGCGACCGCCTTAGAATTTTCGATCCCGAAATCCTTTTCGATCATGGCCAGCGCAAGATCGATGCCGGCGGTAATGCCCGCCGAGGTCCAAACTATACCGTCGTGAATGAAAATCCGGTCGGCCTCGACCTTGAGCGAGGGATAGCGGCGCTGGAGATCAGCCGTATGTCGCCAATGTGTCGTTACGCGATGTCCGTCAAGCAGCCCTGCTGCCGCCAGAACGAACGTTCCGGTGCAGACGCTGGCGCTGCGCCGCGCATGAGGCGCCAGCATGCGCACAAGTGCAATCAGATCATTCTGCTGGGAGAGCATCTCCGTATCGGGAGCCCCCACGACCACAAGCGTATCGAAGCGCCTGGGCACAGGTGGCTGGATGGTGTCGATTGTCACTCCCGACGAGCTGGTCACGAGCCCACCGGATACGGAGACGATCCGAATGTCATAGCCCGTCCGATGAAAGTCGCGCGCCAGATTAAACGCGCATAGCGGACCACTTACGTCGAGGAGTTCGAACCCGGGAAACACGACGAACCAGATGGCAAGGGCATCGGAGGGAGCCGGCATCACCTGTCACCTCATGGCAGAATACGAGGTCTATATGTCATTTCTGCCACCCGTGACAGAGAATAAAATCCGCATGAAACGACAGGCTTCATGAGGCAGGAGGTCGCCGGATGGTCGCGACACCGGCGTCAGGATCGTCGGAACTGGCAACAAAAGGAAGTTTACGTCATGATAGATACGCTTCGTTCTGGGACGAACATCAATGGCATCGTCGTGCCGGACTCCTCTCTTGGCCGCGCGATCACGGAGTTTATTCGTGATACCGAAAGCGATCTGCTCTTTAATCATTCGAGCCGCGTCTATTTTTTCGGCGCGCTTGCCGGGCAGCAGCGCGAACTGACCTTCAATCCCGAACTTCTCTACGCTGCAGCGATGTTTCACGATATCGGATTGATGCCATCGCACAGCAGCGAGAATCTTCGTTTCGAAGTTGACGGCGCCAATGCCGCACGGGACTTCCTCAAGAGTCACGACGTCGACCCATCTGACATCGAAAAGGTCTGGACGGGCATCGCCCTCCACACGACCCCTGGCGTGCCGGAATTCATGCATCCCGTGATCGCGCTCACCACGGCCGGCGTCGAAATGGACGTTCTCGGCCTTACGTACGACCAGTATCCCGACACGGTCCGCGAGGCAATCGTTGCCGCCTTTCCAAGGACACCGCATTTCAAGGAAGATATCATCCAGGCATTCTACGACGGTATCCGCCATAAGCCGGACACGACCTTCGGTAACGTAAAGGCGGATGTGATCGCTGATAAGGAGCCTCATTTTCACAAAGGAAACTTCTGCTCAATCATCCGCACATCACGCTGGAGTACCTGACCGCTGCGTCATGCGCATCTTCACATGATAGTGAAGGCGTTTGCATGTCAGTCCGAGAACTGCATCCACAGGATGCGTGTGATAACCGGCATGATACAGCCACATGAAAAATATGAAGACTTACACCGTTCTTGACACTTCGTTCCATAATTGCGATATGTCATTCCATGGCAAGACCGAAAGCATTTGACCGGGGAGCGGCCTTAGCTGCAGCGACGAAGACCTTCGCGACCTACGGTTACGAAGGGACTTCGACCGAGGCCCTCGTGAAAAGCATGGGGATCGGTCGCCAGAGCATGTACGACACTTTCGGGGACAAGCGCGCACTATATCTTGAGGCTTTGCAACATTACTGCTTCGAAAGTGTGGGACAAATCGCGGTAACGCTTCAGGCGACCGGCTCTCCTCTGACCGCAATCGAAGCCGCCTTGTTGGGATTCGCGGCCCGCATTCAGGATGACAGCATGTGTCTTGGCGTGGGCTCAGTATGCGAATTTGGCCGACGCGATCGTGAAGTAACGGCAATCGGCAAATCATCTGCCGCAAGCATGCAGAACATTTTTGCCGCAACGATCCAGCGCGGCAAGGATCTCGGCGAAATCCCGCCGGAGATCGACCCGAAGAACGCCGCACGGTTCATCAACGCGACGTTCATCGGATTGAAAGTCATGGCACGCGGGGGGGCAACACACGACGAATTGCGTGCGACAGCACGGATGGCCTTGCGCTGCCTCGCTTAGGAAAGCCCTTTTTTTGTTCTTTATTTGACTATTCGTTCCAGAATCCTCGAATGGACGACCAGGAGTTTCTAACAATGAGCCTTTCACTGACCGGAAAAGTGGCTTTTGTTACCGGCGGATCGCGCGGCATCGGCGCCGCGATCGTCCGTCGTCTCGCGGCAGATGGTGCAGTCGTGGCGTTCACCTATGCCGCCTCGACCGACGAAGCCGACAAGGTTGCATCCGAAGTTGCCGCGGCCGGGGGCAAGGCCCTCGCCATTAAGGCGGACAACACCAATGCCGACGAAGTCAGGGCTGCCGTCTCCCGCACGGTCGTGGAACTGGGCGGCCTCGATATTCTCGTGAACAATGCTGGCATCGTGCTCGGCGGCCCGGTGGACGAATTCGCACTCGATACTTTCGACAGGATGTTCGCCGTCAATGTGCGCGGCGCGTTTGTCGCGATTCAGGCAGCCACCCCGCACATGAAGGAAGGCGGCAGGATCATCAACAACAGCAGCGTGGTCGCGCATTACACCGCGTTCCCCGGCTCCTTCGCCTATGCGATGACCAAGGGGGCCGTCAGCTCCATGACGCGCGCCATTGCCCGCGATCTCGGCCCGCGCGGAATTACCATCAACGCGATCGAGCCCGGCCCGACCGAAACCGACAATATCAGGAACGACGCGGTGCGCGCCATGCTGCGTCCCCGCATGGCGCTCGGCCGCCTGGGGTCGGATACGGAAGTCGCGAGCTTCGTGGCCTACCTAGCCAGCCCTGAATCCAGCTTCATCACGGGCTCCCTGCTGACGATCGACGGCGGTTACTCCGCCTGATCCCGGCCGACCGGCACCATCCCCAGCAAAGGACTGTCCAGATGTCAGATGCAGGAGAAACAGTCCGGCAGTTCGTCGCATCTTTTGAGCAGAGAGATGCGGACCTGCTCGGGACATTCCTTGACGACGCCATTGTATTTTCCAACCACGGCGATCCCGAAGTGCGCGGGAAAGAAAACGTCGTGCAGGTCTGGAAGCGGGTCTTCACAACATTCGCGCAGGTCCGCTTCGAGACGATCCATCAGGCCGTCAACGGCGCGATCGTGCTGGCCGAACAGATCCATCACCTGGCCCTGCCCGGTCGTGAATCCGCCGCCATCCCGAACATGGCGACCTATGAGGTCCGCAATGGCCGCATCGTGCTTTGGCATGATTACAGCGACGGGCAGTCCGCCCGCGAGGCCCTGAACGCCACGAAGCCGCTTGCGGCGCCGCAGTCGTGACCTGACGCATACCCCCTTCGACTAACCATTCCAAGGAAGACTGACATGCACGCTATCGTAATGCGCGAACCGGGCGGCCCCAAGGTTCTTGAACTGATCGAGAGACCCGACCCGGTGCCGGGTCCCGGCGAGGTTCTGGTCGATGTGGCCGCGGCCGGCGTCAACTTCATGGATACCGGCGTCCGGCGCGGTATGTTCTGGATTGAAGCCGATCCGAAGATCCTCGGCGTCGAGGGCGCGGGCCGCGTCCTGTCCGTCGGCCAAGATGTCGAGAATTTCCGACCGGGCGAGCGCGTGGCCTGGGTTTATTCCCCCGGCAGTTATGCCAGTCGCGCCGTCATTCCGGCAGGGGCACTCGTGCCCGTTCCCGACGCGATTGACGACCAGACAGCTGCGTCCGTCATGATGCAGGGCCTGACGGCCAGCCATTTCGCGACGGATTTCTACCCGGTCCAGCAGGGCGAATTTGCCCTAGTCCACGCGGCGGCCGGTGGGCTCGGCCTGCTACTGACGCAGATCATCAAGATCCGGGGCGGCAAGGTCATCGGCCGGGTATCTTCGCAGGAGAAGGTCGAGATCGCGCGTGGGGCCGGTGCCGATCATGTCATCGTGGATGCCGGCGGCGATTTTGCCGAAGAAGTCATCCGCGTGGCTGACGGCGACGGCGTGCATGTCGCCTATGACGGCACGGGTCCTGTGACGTGGCGGGCATCGCTCAATGCTCTTCGCCGCTCCGGCACGCTGTGCTGGTTCGGCCCGGTGCTTGGTGGCCCCGGCCCAATCGAGATCACCAGCATCCCGAAAAGCATCAAGATCGGTTATGCGGTCTTCGTGGACCATATTCATACGCCGGACCTGCTACGCGCCCATTCGGCGCAGATCTTCAATTGGATCATCGAAGGCAAGATGAAGGTCCATATCGGCGGCACCTACCCGCTGGCCGACGCTGCCCGCGCTCATGCCGACATGGAGAGCCGCAAGACGACCGGCAAGCTCCTGCTGATTCCGTGAAGAGGCCGGAAAGCAGGCTTAAGCGGAGACGCGGCATTCTGCATTATCTCGGGCCACATGAGGAAGCTGCCGGAATCCTCATGTGAGCGAGATTTTGGCGATAGTGACACAGGTTCGCTCGTACCATGCGCAGTACAAATCTCGAATATTTCAGGTTTGCCGTTGAGGCCGGTAGCCTGACACGGGCGGCCTGGCTTCATGGTGTCAGAGTTTCGACAATGACCAGAGCAATCGATAACCTTGAAGATGAACTTGGCGTTACCCTGCTGGAAAGAACCCACAGCGGCATTCGACTGACTGCGGCTGGCGATGTCCTCTTCCATCGAATCAGCTCATTGCTTGATGATTGGGACGAAATAAGAGCCTTGTCGCAAATTCTAGGAACGGGCCGCCGAGGGGTCATTCGGATTGGCAGTCTACTACCCCTCGTCGGCCAACGCATCAGGCTGGCGTTATCAGCATGGCGAAAAAAACATCCCGATATCAGAGTTGCTTTTCACGAAATGGGAGATCTTGACCTCCAATCCGCTCTATTTCGGCATCGTGTGGATGTGATTTTCTTCACTCCATTCATTCAGTCCGACTACCTTGAGTCACTTCCGTTTTGCATTGAAAATCTGATGTTAGCCATGCCGAGCGAGCATCCACTACGTCAATATGAAAGCGTGACACGCAAGGAATTGCAGAACGAAACATTTCTACTACAGGATTGGGGAGGTGATTATAGTGTGCGACGTCGTTACCTAGAAATTTTGGGCAGCAACATCACCCTTGAAAGTCATCCGGCGGGAAAGCAGTCCGTATTTGCGCTTGTTGGATCTGGATATGGCATGACCCTTGCCGTCCAGAGTCAGGCGGAACAGGGTTTTCCGGGTGTCATTTTCCGGCCACTACGGGAGAGGAATACGCAATTGCAAATTTGCCTCGGCTGGGATGCCAATAATCAGGACACCGTTACGGGTCGGTTCGTGGCTTTTGTCCGTGATCTAGTTCCGGACGACCGGCGAGAAGACGTCTTGCCAAGGAAAAGGCTCGATCGCCAGCCATGAATCGCGCGAGCATCGGTGCGATCAGCTTTGCTGGCGTGATCTCGGCTTGACCGTTCTCATGCGCAAGTAGGCGCCCGTATTCGATCAGATCGCGATGCACGGCGGCGGGAAGTTCGAGAGTGAGCCGAACCGGTTTGTCGTCCGCGATCGGCCCGAGCCGGAGTTTCGTCATCGGGAAACCTCCTGTCCGTAAGGGGTAAGCACCAGGTCACGATGCACCATGACCCGCACCGGAAAGCCCGGCCGGATGATATTGGTCGGCTGGATATTCAGCGACCGTCCGACGATCTGTTCGCCGATCTGGTTGAAGCCCTGCGAGCCGCCGGTGCGCAGCGCTTGGGCTATGCCATTGCCGCCGCTGATATCGGCCTCGGAGCCGACGCTGAGGATGGTCGAGACCAGGGCAGCCTTGAACACCTCGCCCCAATGGTTATCGGTCTGATCCTGCAACCCGGCATAGCCGGCCGCATCCGCGGCCGGTTCGTTCTCCAACACGATCGAATCCCCGGCCCCGCGCATCAGCCGGATCCAGACCAGCAGCACACGGGTCTGGCCATAGGCGATCTGGGAATCATAGCGGCCGATCAGTTTCGCCCCCTGCGGGATCAGCAGGATATGCCCGGTCGAAGAGTCATAGACGTTCTCCGTCACCTGGGCCGTGACCTGGCCCGGCAGATCAGAGCGAATGCCGGTGATCAGCGCACCGGGAATGATCGCGCCTGCCTGGAGCAAATAGGGGCTGGGAATGGGTGTCAGCCTCTCGACGCTGACGGTGCGGTGATCGACGGGACCGTCGAGGAATGCCTGCTTGCGATCGGCAGGAGCGCCGCTGGGCTGGGCCGCGGTCGCGCCCGGCATCGCGGGCGCTGCGACATCCCGCTCCATCTGCGTCTGGGTGAACAGATGGCTGACCCGCGCCGCTTCCTGCTCCTGAACGATGCGCTGCTTTTCCGGATCGGCGGGCGCCGCCGGTGTCGCCATGCCAGGGACCCCCACGCCCGCCTTGAGCAGCGGCCCACCAAGATCGCCAGGCAGCGGCGGTCCGAGGCGCGGCAGATGGGTATAGTCGCCCGGCAGATTGGCCAACCCGTCCGGCGTGGTGCGATTGCCAGTATCGTAGAGTTCGGCATTGCTCTTCGGTGGCACCGGCTTCAGCGCCAGATAAAGCGCGCCGCCGATGCCGCCCACGGCGATGACCGACAGGCCGAGAATCACCTTGCGCGACAGCCGCGTGACCGGCGGCCGCGTTGCCCGCAGCCGCATCTCGCCCGGCGGCCTGACGGCGCCCCCTGGCGTTTCGGTGCCACCGCTCCCGGCGCTCTCGCTCATGACCGCCGCGACCCGTCAATGCGGACGATGCGCACGACCTGCTGGTGCTTCGCACCCAGCCGCAACTCGGCGGCGGCGAACAGGCGATCGACGATCATCCGATTGCCGCGCACCCGATAATTCACCAGCTGGCCGTCGCCCTGCGGGCCGATCACCCACAGCGGCGGCATCTCGCCCTGGGCGATCCCGGTCGGAAACTCGATGAACACCTGCCGCCCGTCATCGAAGGCCCGCAACGGCCGCCACGGCGCCTCGTCGCCCTCGATCCGATAGCGGAAATTCAGCGCATCGAGATCGACGCCGGTCGCGACCGGATCGTCAAGGTCAGCGTCACGATCCTGGCCGTGCAGGGCCACGATCTGGTCCTGCGGATAATCCCAGGACACCGAGGCCATATAGGTCCGCTCATCGGAGCGCAGTTCCAGATGATAGGTCCGCCGGTCGGTATTGATGACCAGGTTGGTCGTCAGGTCCGGGCGCGTCGGCTTGAGCAGGATATGAATCCGTTTCGACCCCCCTGCGCCGCTCTCGGTGTCGCCGATAATCCAGCGTACTGTATCACCCGCGGCGACCGGTCCGGAACCGACCAGCTTCTCGCCCGGCTGCAGCGCGATGTCGGTAATCTCGCCGGGTGCGGCGTAGAGTTGATAGAGCGCGCCCTCGGAGAATGGATAGACTTGGATCGCATTGAGATAGCCGGCCCGCGTCGGCTGGATCCGCGCCGCACTGTTGGCGCGCTCGACCCGCTGGTGCGGATCCGTCGGGTCCGGGGCCGCATGCCGGTATGGGATCGGCTTGAGTTGCCCCGGCAGCGGCAAGGGCTCAGGCACTTCCACCACCTGCACCGGCTTGGGCGGCTCCGGGGTGAGAACCGCCTGCCGGGGCGTATCGTCGTATTTGATGACAGGCGGCTTCCATGAGGAGCAGGCCGCCAGCGGCGCCAGCAGGATCATGAGCGGCGCGATGGTGGTGAGGGTGCGCATCAGCCGAGTTCCCTGGACCAGTTGAGGGCGTGGATGTAGATACCAAGCGGGTTCTTGCGCAGCCGCTCGGCATCGGTCGGGGTGTTCACAACAATGGTGAGGATCGCGCTCCAGCGCTCGGTGGCGGCCAGCGCGCCGTCGACATAGCGGCGCTCGATCCATTCCACCCGGAAGCTGTCGTTCGAAGCGCGGATGACGCTGGCGATCTCGATCGCCACCTGCATCTTGCCGATCCGGCTGAACGGATCGTTGGTGCGGGCATAATCGTTCAGGGCCAACGCGCCGCGGTCGGTGACGTAGTTATAGGCGTCAAGCCAGTTCTGTCGCAGCACCACCGGATCGGCCGGGATGCCGCGCACCTCGGAGATGAAACGCGCCAGATACCAGGCGATCTGCGGATCGGTCGGCCGATAGGCGGCGGTCGCCGGACCGACGGCCTGCGCCTGGCCGAGATGATCGATCTGCACCACCCACGGGGTGACGGTGCCGCGCAGCGACTGCCAGACCAGCCCGGCGCCCAGGCCGCCGCTCAAAGCCAGGCAGCCGAAGAAGGCCAGCCGCCAGTTGCGGGCCTGGACGCGGGCCGAGCCGATACGGTCGTCCCAGACCTGTCCGGCCTTGTGATAGGGCGTCTCGGGTTCCGGCGTCCGGCCGAAACGCACGGTGGGGCGGCGGAACATGGCTATTCTCCTTCCGAGAGGTCGACGTCGTGGCCGCCGCTGGGCCGGTCGCCGCCCTTGATCGCCTGCGCGGCGGCATCAGCCCCGCCCTTGATCCGGTTGTTGCGCTGCATCCGGCTGGCCCAGGTCGGCGGCTTGCCGGCCGCACTCCCTCCACCGCCAGCACCCGAAGCGGTCGCACCACCAGCGCCGCCGGTCGCGGCCGCCCCGCCGGCCTGATAGCTGGTGCGGACACCGGCCGCCGCGCGGCGCAGCGGGCTGGTGGCGGCGGACAGTCCGGTTTTGGCCACGCCTGCCGCGCCGCCAGCGCGATAGGCGGCGGTGGTGCCGCCCGCGACAAAAGCGCCACCACGCACGGCGGCCGCCGCAGCGCCCACGGCAAGACCGGCACCAGAAGCGGCGGCCACGCCGGCACCGACAACCCCGGCCGCAGTGGCGACAGCGGAGCCCGCACCCAGTTGCGGACCTCCGGCGATCAGCCCATTAGCCAATGCCGGGCCGAACACGGTCAGGCCGAGCAGCGTCAGGGAAGCCAGGATCAGGGTCAGCGCATCATTGATGGTGGGCGGGTTGTTGAAGCCGCTGGTGAACTGGCCGAACACCGTCGAACCGATGCCGACGATGACGGCCAGCATCAGCACCTTGATCCCGGACGACACCACGTTGCCCAGCACCTTCTCGGCGAGGAAGGCGGTGCGGCCGAACAGGCCGAACGGCACCAGCACGAACCCGGCGAGGGTGGTCAGTTTGAACTCGATCAGCGCCACGAAGAGCTGGATCGCCATGACGAAGAAGCTGATGACCACGATCAGCCAGGCGATCAGCAGCACCGCGATCTGGATGGCGTTGTTGAAGATGGCGACGAAACCGACCAGCGAGGAGATCGAGGTCAGGATCGGCTTGCCGGCATCGATGCCGACCTGTGCCAGCCGCCCCGGCTGAAGCAGTTGCGCCTGGGTGAGATGCCCACCGCCCGCCTCGATACCCAGCCCGGCGAAGGATTCATAAATAATCCGTGCCAGTCCGTTAAAGTCGCCGATAATGAAGGCGAACATTCCGATGAACAGGGTCTTGCGGATCAGCCGCGCCAGCACGTCCTCATCCGGCACCAGCGCCCAGAACAGCCCCGCCAGGGTGATGTCGATGGTGATCAGCACACTGGCAAGCCAGTGGACGTCGCCCTGCACCAGACCGAAGCCGGAATCGATATACTGGGTGAAGATGGCGAGGAAATTGTCGATGACGCCGGTGCCCTGCTGCATGGCGTCACCGTGCCGCGTCGGGCGCGAAGAAGCGCTTGCGGTTCTCGGCCCAGATCGCAGCACAAGCCGGATCACCGTCCGCCTTCATGCCGAGGGCCTGGCAGCGCGCGAGACCGGCAGCCAAGCGGTCACGCGATCCCGGCGGCCCGAGATCGGGCACCCCGACGTCACGGGGCACGTGCCGGAGATGAAGGCTGGCGGCAACCAGAATCAAAACGACCAGCCCGACGGCAACGAGCCGGAAGACGATCGGCGGGGAGAGACGTAACCCGCGCATCAGTGGAACATCTGCGCGGTGCCGGGTGTGTAGCCGGCCCCGTAATTGAGGAAATTCGCCAGTTGTGCCCTGCCCTGTTCCTCGCCTTCGAGCTGACGGGCACCGTCGAGTGCCTGGGCGCGACCCATCGCCGTGACGATCGCGGTGAGATCGGCAAGCTGGCGGGTCTGCAGCGCGGTAAGCTGGTTGCCCGATTGCGCGGCCTGCAGGGCACCGGTCGCGGACTGGCTCGAGGTGACCAGACTGTCGATCTGGCTGCGCGTGGCGTCGAGATTCTGCACCGCGCCGGTCTGCACGCGCAGCCCGTCCTGATAGGCGCCCCGCGCGTTTTGCCATCGCGTCTGCGCATCGGCGGTCATCTGCGCCGCTGAACTCGGGCTCGCCAGCGCCTGCGGATAGGTCTGGGTGAAGGCCTGATCGATGCTGGACAGGTTGTAGGAGAGTCCCTGCGCCTGGCCGACGATTTGCTCCGTCTGCTGGATAGACTGCTCCAGCGGTGCCAGCACCGAGAGCGGCAGATTGGCGAGGTTGCGGGCCTGGTTCTCCAGCATCGTCGCCTCATTGAGCAGGCTCTGCGCCTCCTGGTTGACCTGCTGCAATTCCCGCGCCGCGATCAGCACCGTCTGGACATGGGCCGCGCCGTCATAGACCGCCCATTGCGCCTGGGCCGGGACGCTCACGACAATGGATAACAGGGCGCCAAACCCAGCCACTAACGCTGCTTTGCAGATCGACGAACTTCTCATGATCCCTCTCCCAGCCTAAGCATTTCGATCGCCCAGTCCACGCCCCTGTGCGCCAGCCACGCGGCCGCGAACCCGTCGCGGCCATGCCGGGCAAAGATCCGGTCGATCGCGACCTGGTCGTCGGGCGACGACGCGGCGGTGAAGGCCAGCGCCACCTCGGACAGGCCGAGATCGAACAGCCGGTTGCCGCGCCGGGACTGGCAGTAATAATCGCGCTTGGGCGTCGCCCGGCTGAGGATCTCGATCTGGCGGTCGTTCAACCCGAACCGGCGATAGATCGCGGTGATCTGCGGCTCCAGCGCCCGGTCGTTGGGCAGGAAGATCCGTGTCGGGCAGCTCTCGATCAGCGCGGGGGCGATCGGGCTGGCGTCGATATCGGCGAGCGACTGGGTGGCGAAGATCACGGAGGCGTTCTTCTTGCGCAGCGTCTTCAGCCATTCCCGGAGCTGTCCGGCGAAGGCGCGATCGTCCAGCGCCAGCCAGCCCTCGTCGATGATCAGGAGCGTCGGGTTGCCGTCAAAGCGGTCTTCGATGCGGTGGAACAGATAGGACAGCACGGCGGACGCAGCACCGGAACCGATCAGCCCCTCGATCTCGAAGGCCTGGATATCAGCAACACCGAGGCGCTCGTGCTCGGCGTCGAGCAACTGCCCCCACGGGCCACCCACACAATAAGGCTGCAACGCCTGCTTCAGCGCCAGCGACTGGAGCAGCGCCGAAAGGCCGGTGATGGTGCGTTCCGCGACCGGGGCCGAGGCCAGCGAGGTCAGCGCCGACCACAGATGCTCCTTGAGGTCTGGGGCAACCGCGACGCCCTCGCGCTCCAGCAGGGTCGCCACCCATTCCGCCGCCCAGGCCCGTTCGCCCGGCTCGTCGATCCGCGCCAGTGGCTGCAATGCGACGGGGTCATTCACGTCCTGCGCCAGCGCGCCGCCGAGATCGTGCCAGTCGCCCCCCATCGCCAGGGTGGCGGCACGGATCGAGCCGCCGAAATCGAAGGCGAAGATCCGGGCACCGGCATAGCGGCGAAACTGCATCGCCATGAAGGCGAGCAGCACGGACTTGCCGGCGCCGGTCGGCCCGGCGATCAGCGTGTGGCCGACATCACCGACGTGAAGTGCGAAGCGGAACGGGGTCGAACCCTCGGTGCGGGCATAGAACAGCGGTGGAGCATCGAAATGCCCGTCGCGCTCCGGCCCCGCCCAGACGGCGGAGAGCGGAATCATGTGCGCCAGGTTCAGGGTCGAGACGCAGGGCTGGCGGACATTGGCGTAGACATGGCCCGGCAGGCTGCCGAACCAGGCTTCCAGCGCATTGACGCTCTCGCGCATGCAGGTGAAGTCGCGGCCCTGGATGGTCTTCTCCACCAGCCGCAGCCGGTCGGCGGCGATAGTGGGATCTTCGTCCCATACCGTGACGGTAGCAGTGACATAGGCCTGGCCGACCTGGTCGGTGCCGAGTTCCTGCAAGGCGGCATCAGCGTCGGCGGCCTTGTTGGCGGCGTCGGAATCCAGCAGCACCGAGGCCTCGTTGGTCATCACCTCCTTGAGGATCGCCATGATCGATTTGCGCTTGGCGAACCATTGCCGCCGGATCCGGCCCAACGCTTTCGTGGCATCGGTACGATCGAGGCAGATCGCCCGCGTCGACCAGCGATAGGGAAAGGCCAGCCGGTTCAGATCGTCCAGCAGGCCGGGCCAGGTCTGGGTGGGGAAGCCGGTGACGGTCAGCGTGCGCAGGTGGGCGTCACCCAGACGGGGCTCCAGGCCGCCGGTCAGTTCCTCGTCGACCAGGATCGCGTCGAGGTGCATCGGAATCTCGGGCACCCGAACCCGCTGCATCCGCGTCGAGACGCAGGAATGAAGATAGGTCAGGGTTTCGCCGTCATCGAGCCAGTCTGCCTCGGGCATGAAGCCGTCGAGCAGCGCCAGCACCCGGTCAGTCTGGTCGATGAAGCCCGCGACCACCGCCCGCCAGTCGGAGCCGCCACGGGCGCGGTTCTCATAGAGCCAGGCTTCCGCGCGGGCAGCATCGTCGGCCGGCGGCAACCAGACCAGGGTCAGGAAATAGCGGCTCTCGTAATGCGCCCCCTCTTCCTCGAACTGCGCCCGTCGCTCGGCGTCCACCAGTTCGGAGGCCGGGTCCGGAAACGGGCCGGCAGGATAGCCCCGTGCCGGAAGGCGCTGTGCCTCCACGAAAATGGCCCAGCCCGAACCCAGCCGCCGAAGGGCATTGTTCAGCCGGGAGGTGATCGCGACCAGTTCCGAGGCGGTCGAGGAGTCCAGATCGGGACCACGGAACCGGGCCGTGCGCTGGAAGGCACCGTCCTTGTTCAGCACCACGCCTTTGGCGACCAGCGCCGCCCAGGGCAAAAAATCGGCGAGGCGGTCGCGGCGGTGGCGATATTCGGCGAGGTTCATCATGGCGCGTTCATCCGACGAGATGAGTGGGATAGCGCAGGTGCCGGCGCACCACGTCGACGAAGGCGGGATCGCGCTTGGCGGCCCAGACGGCGGCGAGATGGCCGACCAGCCAGAAGATTCCGCCGGCGATCCACAGGCGCAGGCCGAGCCCGATGGCGGCAGCCAGCGTGCCGTTGACGATGGCTACCGTGCGCGGCGCCCCGCCGAGCAGGATCGGCTCGATCAAGGCGCGATGCACCGGGGCGGTGAAGCCGGGGATGGCGTCCGGCTCCATCAGATCAGCGCTCCGCCCGAGAAGGAGAAGAAGGACAGGAAGAAGCTGGACGCGGCAAAGGCGATCGACAGGCCGAAGACGATCTGGATCAGCCGGCGGAACCCGCCCGAGGTTTCCCCGAAGGCCAGGGTCAGGCCGGTCACGGTGATGATGATCACCGAGATGATCTTCGCCACCGGCCCCTGCACGGATTCCAGGATCTCGTTGAGCGGGGTTTCCCAGGGCATGCTGGAGCCCGAGGCGTAGGCCGGGGCCGACAGCAGGGCGAGCGACAGGGTGGCGCCAGCCACGGCAAAGCGGCGGCGCAGGGCGATCATGCGGGTCATGACGGATCTCCGGCGGATGCGAGGATGTAGGCCCCGTCCGGGGTCAGGCCCCGGACAGTGGCGAGTTCGGCAAGCCGCCGCGCGCTGCCGCGCCCGGACAGCACCGCGATGACGTCGATGGTCTCGGCGATCAGGGCGCGCGGCACGGTGACGACGGCTTCCTGGATCAGTTGCTCCAGCCGGCGCAGGGCACCGATCGCCGACCCCGCATGCAGAGTGCCGACGCCGCCGGGGTGACCGGTGCCCCAGGCCTTGAGCAGGTCCAGCGCCTCGCCGCCGCGGACCTCGCCGATCGGAATCCGGTCGGGACGCATCCGCAGCGAGGAGCGCACCAGATCGGAGAGTGACGCCGCGCCGTCCTTAGTGCGTAGGGCGACCAGATTGGGGGCCGCGCATTGCAACTCGCGGGTATCCTCGATCAGCACCACCCGGTCGCCGGTCTGCGCGATCTCGGCCAGCAGGGCATTGACCAGCGTGGTCTTGCCGGTGGAGGTGCCACCGGCGACCAGGATGTTCTTCCGCTCGGCGACGGCGCAGCGCAGAAACGTGGCCTGTGCCGCAGTCATGATGCCGGATGCCACGTAATCGTCGAGCGAGAACACCGCGACCGCCGGACGGCGGATCGCGAAGCAGGGTGCCCCCACCACCGGCGGCACCAGCCCTTCGAACCGCTCCCCGCTTCCCGGCAGTTCGGCGGAGACACGCGGGCTGCCGGGGTGTACCTCGACGCCGACATGGTGGGCGACCAGGCGGACGATCCGCTCGGCGTCGGCCGGCCCGATCCGGGTGCCGGTGTCCTCCATTCCGCCGGCCAGCCGGTCGATCCACAGCCTTCCGTCGGGATTGAGCATAACTTCGACGATCGACGGATCGTCGAGATGCCCGGCAATCGCCGGCCCAAGGGCGGTGCGCAGCATGCGCGTGCCACGGGCGACGGCTTCGGAACGAAAAGGAGCGACGGTCATCGGAAACCCGCGATTGGCCTCCAGAGGGAGGCGGTGGATCAGCGGGATCGATTAGAAAGAGGCATGGACACGAAAGCGCAACAAGTCTCTTGGGTCGTAGGGCGCCGGGATAGAAGAACTTGCATAGGAGTAGAGTGCGTTTGGGCGGTGACGGGGCGACAGGGCGCTGCTACCGTTTGGGGAATCGATCACGACACGGACCTGCGCCCTTATGAGCAAAGCCTTCATCGCCGCCGTCATTTGGGACGTTCACCGTCCACAAGACCAAGGCCCGCAAGGCGCTCAATCCTCGCACCGGCGAGCCGGTGAAGGTGAAGGCGGGCAAGACCGTGCGCTTCACGGCGAGCCCCAATCTCAAAAAGGCGGTTTGATCGGCATCAGTTGCCAATTATTACGGGACAGTATTTTTTGGAATAAATATAGCAGAAATTTGGCAGGTAGCGCTTTCTCTTGCGCTAGTTTTCCCAAGTGGTGCTTTAACGCCGGAATCTATTATGGTGGCTGAAACAAAAAATCTGATGAATAACTACCTTAAATCAGCCCATACATCGCGTTTAGCCCAGTCAGGAGAAGGGCCGCGTGCCTAATGATTTGAGTAGTATCGCTGCATCGTCAGATGCAGGTGGCATTGCCGCCCGTAAAGGATTTCGCATTCAGGATCATGTCGCAGCTCGCCTAGCGCTTGAGATGTTGCATGACTCCACCATATTGCAGTTGGAGTGCGAAACAGGAGACGACGTTGTCCTGCGTCGTATGGAAGCTGGACAAACAGTCATTGAATATATTCAGGTCAAAACGACCGAAATTGATGCAAAATGGTCGATCAAAGAATTAACGGCCCGTGTCAATAGTAAGCAAGGTAGTTCAATTTGCGAAAAATCTCTCCTTTGTGATAAGCACGGGGAGATCGCTTGGTTTCGGTTTGTATCCACGCGCGCGGTATCGACCAAGCTACAGCCTTTCCGCCGCCCGCGTTCTAAACGTGCGAACTATTCAGCCCTTACAGGGCTGATTACCAGTTTCTCTAACAAATTCAAGACAGTGAAATCGGCTTCAGGCCGAACTCTCGCCGACTGGGCTAGCAATATGCTTTGGGAAGTTGAGGGGGAAGAGGAAGCATTGATATCTCGCAATATCAATGCATTACTAAAAATTTCGAGCGGTCAGGGCGTCAACCCGAGTTACGAGGCTATGGAGAAAGTCTATCGTGAGCTTGCCAATAAAGTTCGCATAATGGGCGACAAACCTTCAGTCGATGTCGAGGAGAAAATCTGGACGCGCCAAAGCTGTTTGAAGTGGTGGACATCTCAGGTCGACGCGATGCGAATGGTGGCGAATGCCACAGTCAAGGTCTACCAGATTTCGAATGTCCCGCAGTTCTTCTCAGAGATCTGCTCAATGGATGAAGAGGCTATTCAACGGGCCTTGTACGCCTATGACGTCGAGTTCGATGGCGACGTTTGGCGAAGGGATGAGCTAGTCGATCATCTGCTGGATTGGCTCCCTGAGATTGCCCTCCCGCCGCAAACCTTGGCGAATTTCAATCACCTCGCCGCAAGGCGGCTGCCCGGCGAGGCATTAAAAGAGCTGGATCGCCACGGCTCCACTGACATTCCGCAGCTCATAGCCGCGCTCATGTTACACGCCATCCTGCGCCACCATTTTGATGCTGAACCAATCGCCTGTCGTATCTTCTTCTCGGTCGCTGGGACCATGAGAGCTAGCAGCGCTCACATTGTTCAATTGCCTGATAGAGAGGAAATATGGCTAGGCCGTTCGAGACTGGTCACTGCATCTTCTCATGAAACTGTGATCAATGAGGTTCTCGCAGAACTGCGGACGGCTTTAACTCGGGATGTGCTGAAAGAGGAGCGAGATATCATTATTCAACTGCGGGAGCCGAGACACCTGAGAGACGACAAGCTAGATGCAATCCTGTCAAAGACCGGAAAAACATCAGATCTGCTGAAGGTCATGCGTCTGCCCCTTTTAGTGGCTTATGATAGTGCTGCCCTCGGGACGGGCTTCGACGCCGACTATATCGAAAAGCTGAAAGAAGAAGTTGCAAAGGAATACTTCAGGGTCAAAGCGCTGCTGAGCGACGATCTGTCATCTGTCCAAATCTCATTATTGCTTGTTCCTGTAGAATGTGCCGCCACGCTCACTCAGGATTTTGAGAAGAAGTTGAGGAAATGACGATGGAACTTGATGATATCCGAGAGTGCATCGCCAACCCTGATAAAATGATCGGAGCACGCTTTCCAATTTTCCGGGAAGTGACGCGTCTCGCCAATAGGGAACAGACGAGCGCGGTGGCTCGGGATCTGGTTATCCGCTTGCTGCCTCACAAGGCGCTTCTGACTGATGGGTACGATGACCTTCTTGACGCATTAGTGCGAGAAGTCGGTCTCTATCCTTATGCCGATCCGCAGAAAACCGCCGGGATTGAAGAACAGATACTTTTCGAAGCTCACAGGGTTCATGGGATAGGACAGGAAAGATTCTTCCATAGTCTCCAGCTTGCGGTTTTTCAAGAAATTGCAAACGGACGAAACGTAGTACTGAGTGCACCCACCAGCGTCGGAAAAAGTCTCGTCATCGACGCTGTTCTTGCTACACAACAGCACAAGAAGGCAGTCATCATCGTCCCAACGATCGCGCTCATTGATGAAACGAGACGACGCATAACTGTTACCCTAGGCCGCACTCACGACATCATCACGCACCCAAGTCAGGTTTATCTTGGCGATGGTAGACCTACAGTCTACATTCTCACTCAGGAACGAGCACTCGGGCGCAGCGACCTCGAAGACGCCGATTTCTTTGTAATCGATGAATTCTATAAGTTAGATCTCCGTGACGAGAAAGATGAAAGAGCAATTGATTTAAATATATGCTTCCATCGATTAGCCAATAACGGCGCTCAATTTTATCTTATTGGACCAAATATTTCAAATATAAAAGGGCTAGCATCTTCGTATAAGCATGTATTCATGCCGTCTGATTTTTCGACGGTAGCTTTAGACATTGAATATTTTAATTTGAAGCAACGAGGCGAAGAGCGAAACGCTAAGTTAATTGAGTTGTGTGAATCCCTCAAAAGCCCCACTCTCGTATACTGTCAGTCACCCCGCAGTGCGCGTGATGCAGCGCGAACGATATACGAAACTTCCAAGCTGTCTATCAGCGAAGCTACAAAGGATGCCGTTGATTGGTTGGAGCAGTATTTCCCAACCGAATGGGAAGTGATCCAGGCCTTGAAACGCGGAATCGGTATCCATCATGGAAACGTTCCGAGAGCAATCCAGCAGTATATGGTAAGAGCTTTCGAAGAAGGACGAATTAAAATACTCGTTTGCACGTCCACAATAATTGAAGGCGTTAATACAGTCGCTGAAAATGTTATAATTTTCGACCGTCGGACAAACACCAGCACAATTGATGATTTCACATTCAAAAATATTGCGGGCCGGGCGGGGCGAATGAACCGCTATTTTATCGGCAAAGTGTTCGTCTTGGAGGAGGCTGTAGCGGATGGCGATCACGTCGTCGAATTGCCCGTAGGTCAGCAGAATGAAACGACCCCACTTTCGCTGCTTCTCGATCTCCCTCCGAGTAGCTTAACTCCCCTGTCGCAAGAGCGGATCAGGACCGTTTTCGCCGAGTCCAAGCTAAGCGAGGCCACGATCCGAAAAAATCGATACATCCCGATAGAAGATCAGAATGCCCTGTTTGAAGCCGTTTCTATTCTTTACGATACCCATCCCAACCATCTCCTATGGAAGGGCATCCCACGATCGGAGCAATTACTTGCAGCCTGCAACCTCATTTACGAACATCTCGACCATGGAGATTCGCTGCGCAAGCATAGGATTTTTGCTGGGGATCAACTTCAGGCTGTGCTCACAAGCCTCATGGCCGCAAGCGACTTCAGAGGCTTTATTTCTCAGCGAGTAGAGGGACGCTGGCAGGATGACACCATCAGCGATGCTGTCGAACAAGCCCTGTCGTTTCTCCGGAACTATGTAGGATATAAGTTCGGACGCCAGTTGATGGCCCTGAGCCGAATTCAGGCGGACGTAATTTCACGTTACAAGAAAGCTGCTCCGGGCGACTACTCTATGTTCGCTGCCCACGCTGACTCCTTGTTTATGCCAGCCGGGCTTTTTGCACTGGATGAATATGGTGTTCCTTCCGAGATAGCTCGAAAAATTATGATCAATACCGGGACGATTGAGAGCGTTGATCAGGGCCTGCGCCTCTTGGCCGGAATTGATCTCGAGCAAATACAGCTGCAACCCTTCGAAAGAGAGATACTAGAAAGCGTTCGCCAATCCTTGCCGCTACGTGCGTTTGCTCGACCCAAGGACGAAAGCGAGGAAAGTTAGAAGGGTGAATGACTGAAAGTGAAGATTTTGGAGGCAACGTGGCAAAGAAGATCGATCTATCGACTGGAAGGTCATTCAAAAATATTGCCGAGGCAAAACGGCATTTCACGACTTTACTAGATACAACCCCGTTAATGGTTGAGATTTCCGGAAGTGACCTGGAGGATGTCAATGCGGTCTACAGGGCTTATTGCGATGCTACAGAGTGGGAGTTGCCCTCGGCACCAATAAGCTTCTTCCCCGTTCATGAAAGCGGAAAAGGATACACCACTCGGTGTTTCGGAGTGAAGTTCAAGATGGTTCGACCGGTCGATTTTCCATTCAGAAAGCGCTGAGCAAGATTGCCGTGTAAGCTTATGACGCTCAACAAGGCTATAACCACAGCCGGTTCATTGAGCTAGTTTCTATGGTTATTTTACGCAGACACGCCTGCTCTCGTAATTTATACGATGGCTTGCCGGATCAACTATCCTGATCTTCTGCAGCAGGCCCCAGGTCCAGCCTCACCTCGTCGTCCAGCGTTTTCCCTCTGGCGAGCCGGCGTCCAACCGCTTCAATGAACCCATCATATCGTTCCCTCCCCTTGCTCTGCGCTGCGGCAAGGGTCGCATCCGGCAACGGCGGCGTGCTGGTGAGCCAGAACCGCACGAACACAGCCAATGATTCATTCGAAATCGTGACCCGTCGCTCCATGCGCTCCAACTGCCGCGTCATCCGGTCAAGCCGCCGGGCCAACGCAGCTTCCAGCCGTTCCGGGCCGTCCGGCGACAAGAACGATGCCAGCGCTGTCTCAACGATCAGCGCCTGCGGCACCTTCTTGCGGGCAGCGTAATCAGCGAGCCTGACGCTGAGATCGGCGGGTAGCCGGATCGTGTGCTTGACTCGCATGGTGGTCACAGCCCCATCCGGTCGGCAGGATCGAGCGACACCTGCCGTGCGAGAGCCCGCGCCCCGCGTCGCAGGGTCTGTGCTCGCGTGGCATCGTCCTCAGGCTCATCCTCGGGTGGATCGAATTCATGCACCGGCTTCCTCTGTGCCTGTACAACCTCTTCTTGTTCCGGCAATTCCGGTTCGCAACGGATGCCGGCATTGGCCGGGTCGTCGTCCCCGTTATCCTGTGTCGTCGGCTGCACCACGTCGGCCCAATCGCCCAGCGGCTGCGGTCCGATGGGTGGCGTTTCCTCCGGCGACGGTGGTGGCTCGAAGCGAGGCGGTGGGAGGATGCGCGCGGCCAGTTCGGCGTCTTCGAAATACCGCGCCTTGCGCGCCCGGATCGGCGGGCAACCAGACACCAGCACCAGTTCCTCGTCAGGCGGAAGCTGCATGATCTCGCCGGGCGTCAGCAGCGGCCGCGCGGTTTCGTGGCGCGTCACCATCAGATGCCCGAGCCACGGGGACAGTCGATGCCCGGCATAGTTCTTCGCGTCACGGATCTCGGTCGCGGTGCCGAGCGCATCGGACACCCGTTTGGCGGTCCGCTCGTCATTGGTCGCGAAGCTGACCCGGACATGACAGTTGTCCAGAATGCTGTTGTTCTGGCCATAGGCTTTCTCGATCTGGTTGAGGCTCTGACCGATCAGGAAGCTCTTGATGCCGTAGCCGGCCATGAAGGCTAGCGCGCTCTCGAAGAAGTCCAGCCGTCCCAGCGCCGGGAATTCATCGAGCATCAGCAGCAGGCGATGGCGGCGCTTTGCCTCCAGTTCCTCGGTCAGCCGACGGCCGATCTGATTCAGCACCAAGCGGATCAGCGGCTTGGTGCGGCTGATGTCTGAGGGCGGCACCACCAGATAGAGCGTTGCCGGATGGGTGCCGGCGACAAGATCGCGGATCCGCCAGTCGCAGCGCCGCGTCACATGCGCCACGACCGGATCGCGATACAGACCGAGGAATGACATGGCGGTGGACAGCACGCCGGAGCGCTCGTTGTCGCTCTTGTTGAGCAGTTCCCGCGCCGAGCTGGCGACCACCGGATGCACGCCTTTCGCCCCGAGATGGGGCGTGGTCATCATGGCGCGCAATGTGGTCTCGATGGCGCGTTTCGGGTCGGACAGGAAATTGGCGACACCGGCCAGGGTCTTGTCCTCCTCCGCGTAAAGGACATGCAGGATGGTGCCGACCAGCAGGGCGTGGCTGGTCTTCTCCCAATGGTTCCGCTTCTCAAGGGCGCCCTCGGGATCGACCAGGACATCGGCGATGTTCTGCACGTCGCGGACTTCCCGCTCACCGCGCCGGACCTCGAGCAACGGATTGTAGGCGGCACTGGCGAGATTGGTAGGATCGAACAGCAACACCCGGCCGAAGCGGGAGCGCCAGCCGGCGGTCAGCGTCCAGTTCTCGCCCTTGATGTCATGGACGATGGCCGCGCCCGGCCAGGTCAGCAGCGTCGGCACCACCAGACCCACCCCTTTGCCCGAGCGGGTGGGCGCGAAGCACAGCACATGCTCCGGCCCATCGTGACGGAGATAGGCATCGGCCGAGCGGCCCAGCACCACCCCATCTGGGGCGAGGAGCCCGGCACGGCTGATCTCGCGCGGGTCGGCCCAATGCGCTGAGCCATAAGTGGTGGCGCGCTTCTTCTCGCGGGCGCGCAAGACGGACATCGTGATCGCGACGATCACGGCAACAATCCCACCTGAGCCCGCAATGTAACCACCGATGGTGAAGATGTCCGGAGCGTAGGCGTCGTAGGCGAACCACCACCAGAAGAACTCCGGCGGATAATAAATCGGCCAGCCGAACACTATGAACCACGGAGCGCCAAGCTGCGGCTGGAAGCCGAGCCGCCAGGCGGTCCATTGCGTCGCCGCCCACGTGAAGGCGAGGATCACGGTGCCGACAGTAAACACCGAGCCCCAGAGGATCCTGGTCTGGTTCATGACAGGAACCGACCAGACAGCTCGATTCTCCGATATTCAAGGTCTAATGACAACGCCTGGGGCCGCAGGACAGCAGCGAACAATAAACGGACGGCGCCCATCCGCAGGGATTGAACGATGACCGACACCATCCGCCTGATCGACTCAGTCGCCAGCTATCATGCCCATGTCTATTTCGACAGCGCGGACGAGCGCGCGGCGGCAGAACAGTTGCGCACCGAAATCGGTGAACGTTTCGTCGTCCGGCTGGGACGCTGGCACGACGTCCCGGTCGGACCGCATACGCTGCCGATGTATCAGGTCGCTTTCGAGACGACGCTGTTCGCGAGGCTCGTTCCCTGGCTGATACTCAATCACCGGGGCCTGAGCATCCTGATCCACCCGAATACGCGTTCTCCACGCCGGGATCACATCAGCGACGGACTCTGGCTCGGGCAGCGTCGCGCCTTGCTGCCGGAGCGGCTACCGGAAGATTCGCCGAAGGCGGACGACGCAGGGGCTCCGAATACCAAACCGGCGGGCACGGCGCCGATCTGACGCCAGCCCGAAACCGGGAGCGTGGCGGCGTTCTATTGGTTGCTTTGGTTGTCATGGTTTCCTATATTGCCATAACGAAGAGGACTCTGCCAGGAGGCGACAGGATGCCCACGACACCCGTTTCGGAAACGCGCGCCCGCGTTGCGGGAAGCCATACGAGAACCCGACTTCTCGGCGTGGGCAGCATCGTGACGGTGCCGGCCGGCCTGGAACTGGCGGCACGCAAGACAGCCCGCGGACGTGTCAGCGCGAAGCCACAGGTGCTGGAATACGAGGTTCGTCCGCAAGCCGGTCGCTCCCCCTCCCGCGAGACTGCAACAGATGCCTATGCGGTCGGCCCACGGGGACTTGCCCTGTTACGCGGGAAACAGATCAGAGACGACGATCTCCGCCATGCCGGTGGTGCCTACACGCTCGATCAGGTCAGGGAACTGCTCAGAGTCACCCGCCAGGCCATCGAGAAGAAAGTCCGCGAACAGGCGATCCTGGCGGTTCCGGGACCGAGCGGCGAGCGGCGCTATCCGGTCGCGCAGTTCACCGGGGATGGGGTCGTATCGGGCCTGAAGCCGGTGCTCGCCGCCCTGCCAAGCGAAAGCGCATGGTTCCGCCTGAATTTCCTGGTCACGCCGCTTGCACAACTCGACGGGCAGACACCGATCGAAGCGCTGGGCGCTGGCAAGACCGAAGCGGTTGTGAAAGCCGCGCAGTCCATCGGCGTCCAGGGCGGCTGACCGCGTGCCGGACCAGCCCTGGCCGCCGGGAGACCTCGCCTCCCGGCAACCCCGCTGGCGCATTCTGCCCGCGGGCCATCCCCTGCATCGTTTTCACTCCCGCGCTCATGATCCGATTTATTTCGACCGTTCGCGCTCCGGGCGTCTCAACGCGCCGGACGGCTCTCATGGCGTTCTGTACACGGCGGAACAGCAGGCCGGCGCGTTCGCGGAAACCTTCCTGCGCGCGCCAGGCCGCACGCTGCTGCCGATGGATCTCATCGCCGCCAAAGCCTGTGCCATCCTGAGCGCCAATCGAGAACTGCGGCTGGTGGAGTTGCATGGCCCCGGACTGGCTGTGCTCGGCGCCACGGCGGAGGTCACATCATCCGGCCTGCCGTACGATCTGCCGCACGCCTGGTCGAAAGCCGTTCACGACGCATGGTCCGATGCCGACGGCATCAGCTACCGCGCCCGCCATGACAACGATCAGATCTGTTTCGCCCTTTTCGACCGGACGGAGAGCGCGATTGGGATCGCCTCCCAGAGCGACAACCTTGATGCGGACTGGTTCTATGAACTGATGGAGATCTATGGCGTGGGGCTGACGAGCTGACCGGCAAGGTTTCAAATCCCGAGCCCGCGCTTGCGCCCGAAATTCCAGTCCACCGCTCCACCCGGCGACATGGTGCCGGAAACCTGCCGTCCGAGCTTCTGCTCCAGCGCCGGACGCCACGGCACGAGCTGGAAGCCCAGCCCGTCATCGACCATCGCGAACCGCCCTGAGGACAGCGTGACCCGGTGGCGATAGACCCCCGAGACAATCTCGCCTTCCTTCGCGGGCCGGTGTTCCAGCCCGGTCTGCGCCGCCAATCTCGCGACCGTCTGAGCAAGATCGCGCTGACGCAGGGTGCCGATCAGGTCCGGCGCGAACACCACGCGCTCACCCTGCCGTCGGGCCAGCCCCTCGGAGGCGAGATGGTCGATCCGTTGCATCATCGCCTCTCGGACCTCTGTGCCGAAACCAGCATTGGCCAACGGCGGATCTTTGGCGAGCACCTGCTGATCGAGCCAGGTTGCACCGGGTGCTGTCACCTGCTCAGCCAGCGTGAAGTCCGAACGCGTGGCGAGCGACAGGCGCTGCGTGCCTTTGGCATCCTCCCAGGTCCGGGTCTCGACGATCGCACCGGTCCTGGCATCGCCGGTCAGGTCGAGATCGAGGAAGCGGACATGATGCGTCCGCCCGTCGGTCCCCGCGATCACCACATAGCCCGAACCCTTCAGTTCGTCATCCAACCCGCGCTCGACCAGTCGGCCAATGACGGGATCGGCCAGCTTCTCGCCATGGATCGCGAAACCCGCGACATCGGGTTCCGCCCCGCCACCGGACATGGCGCGGTGCATGGTCTTGATAATGTCGCCCCGGATGGAAAGATCGCGCAGCGTGATTTCCAGCTTCGGCTTGAGGGCCCAGCGTGCCACCCCGACCCGCTCGGTCAGGCCGAGCCCTTCCAGCTTGGTCGCCCTTCCGACCAGCAGGCGCCGCAGTTCCGGGTCTTCGGCACCCGCGCCCGGCCTCAGATCGACGATGCCACCCCCTTCGTCGCTGATGTCCTGCAGCGCGCGATCGAGGCTGGTCCAGCGGTCGGCGCCGATCTCGGTCTCCAGGGCGGTGCGGATTTCCTGCTCGCTGCGCGGACCAAGCTCCAGCGTCACCCGTTCGGCGGCGCGGTCACGCAGGCCCTGACTGATATAGGCGCGGCTGATCACCAGATCCTTGCCGTCATCAGCGACCCCGCGCACCAGGATGTGGACATGCGGATTATCCGTGTTCCAGTGATCCACGCCGACCCAGTCCAGCTTTGTGCCGAGGTCGCGCTCCATGTCCTGCATCAGTTCGCGCGCGAAGCCCCGCAGATCCTCCATCCGCGCCGCATCCTCGGGCGAGACGATGAAGCGGAAATGATGCCGGTCATCTTCGCACCGTTCCGCGAAGGCCTTGCTGTCCGCTTCGTCGGAACCGGCATCGAACAGATGGGCCTTGGCACCGTCGCGGGTGACACCCTCACGGCGGAGATAGGCAATGTGCCGGGCGAGCGGCGCGGAACGAAAGCGCGCGCCCTGCTGGCGGACGACCCGCGCCTTGACCACGACGCGCCGCGCATTGCTGCGCAGCCGCATGGAGAGTGCTGCGCGTCGGCCGCGCCCGAAACGCGAACCGCCACCGCCTCCCCTGCCCTTCGCGCCGAACCGGGTGCCGGTATGACCAGCCCTCTTCGCGGCACGCATGACCTCACCGACGAAGGATTTTGGACGTGCGCCCTGATTGCTATGCTGGATGCGTCCAGGCCGGACGTTCAGACTGTCATCGCGCGTCGGCATGGCCTGCTCTCCGCTTCGATGTGCGCCTGACGGCGCTCGGATCGTTGAAAACATTATGGAAAATGCCCGGACAGCCGCAGGCGGTGCGTGGTGAGAGGACAAATTTCCCAATCAAACCAACCACATGCAGCCCCGAATGGGCGCTGCTTTTACCTTGCCGTCCTTCTGTCCGTTGCCTGCCTCCCCCCGGCACCCCATCCTCAAGCCGCCCATAGCCCGCCAGCGCCCGATGGACCGGAACGGGAATCATCGGCGCGCCTCCCCGAGCCCTGACGCGATGAACAGCCCGGCTGACTGCGGTGCGAGCGCCGTCCAGTCGGTCAGTCGGGAACCAGATGAATGTGCCGGATCGTGTGCGCTCTCGACAGGCCGGGACGCATCGCCCGTACGCGGGAACGACGCCGGAAAGAGGGAAGAGTCCTGCCATGATGGTGCAGCCAGAGCGCCGATCGCGATGTTATCGGCGAGCGGAAGAGCCAGCCGCGCACTGACGGATGCGACGTAGTTCCGCGTCTCGGCAGGCAGCGGCCGGCCGGTCGCCAGATGGTCTGCATAGCGCGCGGGACCGGCATTATAGGCGGCGAGAAACCCGGCCTCGCCGTAGCGGTCCCGCATCCAACGTAGATAGGTCGCACCCGCCAGAATGTTGTCGTGCGGGTCGAACGGATCGTCGCCGAGACCGAGCGACATGCGCAGGCTGGCCCATGTGCCGGGCATCACCTGCATGAGCCCCATCGCGCCCGCCGATGACACGGCATGCGCATCGCCCCGGCTCTCCGCGTGCAGGACGGCAGCGATCCATGAGGCCGGAATCTGCGCGCGCGTGGCTGCTTCCGCGATCATGTCGGCGTAGGGATCGGCAACCGCATTATGCATCGGCATCGTCAATGAAACGACGGCCGGAAGCGTGACACCGAGCAGACGGAGCGCCGATTTACCGCCGGTCATCGCGCTTCACCGGACGGGTCCAGACCAGATGAAAGGCACGCCCCTGACGGTCGGACTGGAACAGGTTGGCCCGGATCGGCTGCGCCAGCATGGGGTCGTCGAGAACGAGCGAGAGATAGGTGCCCGCCTTTTCGCCGGTGCGTTTCCAGCCGGCGCCGATCTCCGGCCCGGCGTCGACGTCACCGAGATGGACGCGATAGTCGGGCGCGTGCTCGGCATCCGACGACGTCGCCGGCACGATCGTCAGTTCGACGTCGAGGGCGAGCGTGCGCAGGCGACCGGCGAAGCCGTCAGAAGTGCGCGTGAAAGTTCCGATCTGGGCCATGTCAGCCTCGTCTCTGGTTGGGTGTGGGAGGAAGCAGTGACGGCGCGAGCCACAGCGGCTGCGCGCGGCCGAGCACCGCAGCGACCGGCAGGACGCCGAAATAGCGGCCATCGAGACTGGTCGGGACTGCCGGATTCATGACGAAGATCTGGCCGGGCAGGACGTGCCGACAGCCCTGCCAGACCGGCAGCGGACGGCCGCGATGATCGCGGGCCGATGCATCGCCGAGCGCCTTGCTGTCGACCGAGACGACAGCGCCGATCCGGCAGACCAATTGTCCTGGAAGTGCCGCGACCGGCTTGAGCAGCGGCACGCCGAGCGGCAGATAACCACCGCGCGCCAGCATCCCGGCGATGTCGGCCGGCGGCCGGATCGCGATCAGGTCTCCGACATGCAATGAGCGCGCCGATTGCAAGCGATACAGCCCGACCGGCGTGCTGGCGGTGGCATTCCAGATCAGGCGGGGCGCCGGATGGATCGCCAATGACGTGCCGACACCGAGCATTGCGAAATACGTGGTGAAGAACCAGCCAAAGCGCGTCATGACACTGCCCTCCGACGCAGCCAGGCGTGGTGGCGATCGCGCGTGTAGGGGCGTGCCGCCTGCCCGGAGAGCATCCGATTATGCAGATGCCGCCAATGCTCGGGCGCAACATCGACGGGGTCGATGCCGATAGCTTCGATACGATCGACGGCTTCCAGCACCAGCCGGACCTTCGGCCAGCCGCTCTGGCGCAGCAGGCTCTCACCACCGGGGCGCACGAACGGCACCGTCTGATACGGCTCGCCGGGACGGGTGACACGCACGATGTCGATGCAGGACACCACCGTGCCGTAATCGTTCGCCGCCCAGCGCAGGAACGCGAACACAGTGCCCGGCGGAAAGCTCAGTATCCGCCGCCGACGATCAAGAACCTGCTCATGCGTGGCACGACCAAAACGAATCCAGTGCTCGATGCGCTTCTCGATCCAGGTCAGTTCGACGTGGGCGAGCGTGTCGGCCGCATGATCGGCAGCCACCCTCGGTGTGACGTTCATGGCGTGTCTCCTGGGTTCTCCGGGAACTCGCGGGCCAGCAGCGCGCGCAGCATGTCGGCGACGGTCATGCCGCGCTGGAAAGCCGCGACCTTGATGCGGGCGCGCAGCGCCGGCGTGACATCGATGGTCAACCGGGCGGTAAAGCGGTGGGTGGTCCCAGGCTTGTCCGGTGCCTTGACCCAACGCTCCGGGTCGGCGGGGCGCGACGCGAAGCCGGGCAGCGTGCGACGCTCCGTCATGGTGCAACTCCTTCGCCGAGCGGCAGCACGGAGGCGATGCGGTCGCGCGCCTTCTGCGCCATGACAGGATCGATCTCGCAGCCGACATAGCGCCGGCCGGTCAGCCGGCAGGCGACGCCCGCCGCACCAGAGCCGGCGAACCAGTCGCCCACCAGGCCACCCGGCGGGCAGCTCGTGCGGATCAGGATCTCCAGCAGGGCCACCGGTTTCTCGGTCGGATGGATGGCGCGGCCATGCGTATTGCGGACCGGAATTATGGAGCGCATCAGGCGCGGGCCTTCATCCTCGCTGACGTAATGGCCGGCATCGATCCGGCCCATATGGGGCGGCCGATGTTTCCGCCGCACCGTGCGCGCCCGCGCGTCGGACGTGGTCGGAACCGCGTTGTAGACGGCACGCCAGGGCGTATCGTCGCGATAGAACTGGACGATCAGTTCATGCACGCGCCGGAAGCGATCGGCATGAAAGCTGGAACCGTTCTGCTTCTCCCAGACCAGTTCCTGAGCATACTTCCAGCCCGCATTCCGAAATGCCGCGTTGGATGCGAGAAAGCTCCGCAAGGAGCCGAAGACCCAGAGCGAGCCGCTCGGTTTCAGGGCGGCGAGTGCCTTGCCGGGCCAGTCCACCATGCGCCGGTCCCAGGCGAGCGACGTATCGCCATAGGGGGGATCGACCAGGATCATGTCGTAGGGGCCGTGCCAGGGCATCAGGAGCGCGCTGTCGCCGGTCAGCAGGGTCATGATACCAGCCCCCCGATCTCGGTCGTCAGAGCGGCGATTTCACGGGCTGCGATCCCCTGCGGTCGTAGGTCACTGACCAGGCGGCCGGAACGTGCAGCATCGGCGAAAGCGACCCGCTGGCCGATCCGGGCCGACAATGCCACCGGTTCATGCCCGGCCAGCGCCAGCCGGGTCTCGCGGGCAATGACCGTGCGCGCGGCGCAACGGTTGAGCACGAAGCGGGCAAGCAGGCCAGGACGGAAGAGACGTGCTTCCGCCAGCAGCCGCAGCATTTCGGCCGAGGCCCAGCCGTCGAACGGCGAAGGCTGCGCGGGAATCAGCACCAGGTCGGCGGCCAGCAGGGCGGAGCGCAGCAGCGCCGCCACCCGCGGCGGACCGTCGATGACGACGTGATCCACCCCCTGAGCCAGTGCCGGCGCCTCGTGGTGCAGCGTATCGCGCGCCAGCCCGATCACGCCGAACAGCCGTGGCAGTCTCTCCCGCGCCCGCTGCGCCGACCAGTCCAGCGCCGAGCCCTGCGGGTCGGCATCGATGACCGTCACGCGCCGGCCTTCCCGAGCCCATTGGCCCGCGAGATGCAGCGCCAGCGTCGTCTTGCCGACGCCGCCCTTCTGGTTGAGGAAGGCCACGATCACCGCCCCTCTCCGGGGGTTTTCCACGGATCGGCGGGGGTGCCAACATCCTTAAAGTTAGACTCTTTTAAGTTAGATTCTAAGTTAAGGGCGTCATAACCGTTTGATTCAATGCCGTGATTCGGCGTTTTCCGCAAATGATAGCACGGATGCCGTGGCAGTGATGGCACGGATAAATCCACAACTGATAGCACGGATGAATTCACAGCTTGTCCACAGGCGCCTGTGGATAGTTTGACAGGCGCGAAGGCCAGCGTGTCATTGCCATTGCGGTCGGGGCGCACCGACAGCCGATAGCCCGGAAAAGGCTGACGCTTCGCCATCTCGCGCAGTTCGAAGGCAAAGCGGCGATATGGGGAAAGACTGGCGGATTTTTCGTAGAGATGGCGCAGGCCGAAGGCCCAGCCCGCACGCTGGCGACCGCCATGCTTGCGCACAATGCGATAGAGCCAGCGCTCCAGACCGCCAGTGAGGCCAAAATAGGCCGGGTCGATGGTCAGCACGAGCGCGTCATCGAGAACCGCCTGGTAGAACCAGTCGGGCAGGATCAGTTCGATCACGCGGGTGCGCCCTTCCCGCGCGGTATGCCGTTTCCATTCGTTGATCCAGGAAAAGCGGTGCAGTTGCCCCTTCCCGGTCTGCCGGAGCGAGGTCTTGATCGTGGTGGATTGCAGCCGGTCGAAGGCTGCTTCCAGCCGCTCATAGTCCCGTGCACTGTCTCCCCGACCGATGAAGGTCAGGATCTCGCGTGGGCTGGCCACCATCAGCCGCGACGTGCGCCGACCGGCGTCGCGTGCGGCAACGAGATGGCTGGCGGCCCAGATCAGCACGTCGGCATCCCAGATCGTGGCCATGCCATGTTCGGCTGACGCCTCGACCCGGATGGTGACGTCCGGGGTCCGATAATCGATCGGGACCATGCGAGGGGATTTGGCGAGGCTGAAGAACGGAAATGCCATCAGATCCTGCGCATCGCGAGGGGCGAAGTCTCCCGCGATGGCATGGAAGAGTTCCAGTTGCTCGCGCTCGGAGCGCGCTCTGCCGGTCGGGGACATCAGCGTCCGTTCCCGCGTGAGGTCGCCGACGTCGGCGGGATCAGCGGGCTTTGCCGCGCGGCGGCCGACACGGTGCCAGCGGTGGTGTCCGAGGTGTGGGCGCGTGCCCCGCTCTCGACCCAGGCCTGCAACTCATCGACCCGATAGACCACCCGGCCACCGAGCTTCGAGTAGCGCGGACCGGTCCCGTAAATCCGATGTTTTTCCAAGGTGCGAATGGAAAGTCCGACGAAACGCGAGGCGTCGGGCGTGCGCAGATAGCGCGGCGGCAGGTCGCTGTAATTGGCGGACATGAGAAAGCTCCGTGATCGCTGTCTGGGGCCGCGGGACAAATGCGGCCAGCGGGGATCAGCGTGGCGGAGCGGGGGCTTCCGGGACTAGGACCGATCTCACCGGGGGGCGAGATCGGTCTTGGACAAGCGGATAGAATGGCCATGACGGCTCTCCGCCGTCGGCCAAGGATCAATGAAAATTTCTTGATTTTACGGAGAGTGTCTCGACTGAATGATCCACGGCAGTTCCACGGCTTCGGTCGAAATCGCGGTTGCCTACATCGGCGAGCAACGCGGAGAGATCGGTGATCTCGAGCGCCACCAGATGCACGACCTCGCCTTCTTTCTGAAGCCGCCCCTTGATGCCGAGCATCTGCCCCGCGAGAACGACGCGGCGATATTTTTCGAAAATATCCTTCCAGATGATGACATTGAGGACGCCGCTTTCGTCCTCCAGGGTCAGGAACACGACGCCTTCGGCGGAGCCGGGGCGCTGGCGGACCAGGACCAGGCCCGCGGTATCCAGTCGCTTGCCATCACGTGCCTCATGGGCTTCACGGCAGGAGAAAAATTTCCGCTGGCGCAGATCGTCACGGAGAAAGGCGACGGGATGATCCCGCAGGGTCAGGCCAAGCCGGTTGTAATCCCGCACCACCTCGGCTCCGTCGCGCATGGGCTGAAGGAGCACATCCGGCTCCTCCGCTTCCCGTGTCACCTGTGCTGCGGCAAACAGCGGCAAAGGCTCATCGCGCAACCCCTTGATCGCCCACAGCGCCTCGCGCCGTGCCAGCCCGAGCGAAGGCCGGAACGCATCGGCCTCGGCCAGATGGGTTAGCGCTGCCGCCTTGACGCCGGCACGACGCCACAGATCATCGATCGAGGTAAACGGGCGTGAGGCTCGCGCGGCAACAATGCGGGCCGCATCGTCATTGGCCAGCCCCTTCACCAGACTCATGCCTAGTCGCACGGCAAATCGGCCATCCGGTGTTTCCGGCCCTTCCAGAGTGCTGTCCCAGCGTGAGGCATTCACACAGACAGGCCGGATTTCCACGCCGTGCTCCCGCGCATCACGGACCAGTTGTGCCGGCGCATAAAACCCCATTGGCTGGGAATTCAGAAGTGATGCCAGAAACACGTCCGGATGGGTACATTTCATCCACGAGGACGAGTAGGCCAGAATGGCGAAACTGGCCGCGTGGCTCTCGGGAAATCCGTAAGAACCGAAGCCTTCCAACTGCTGGTAGATCCGCTCGGCGAATTCCTCATCATACCCATTGGCGCGCATGCCTTCGATCAGGCGTGTCTGAAACTGTGAGACAGTGCCGGTATTCTTGAACGTCGCCATGGCCCGACGCAACTGATCGGCCTCGGCAGCGGTAAAGCCCGCACAGATCATGGCGACCTGCATCGCCTGTTCCTGAAACAACGGGATCCCGAGTGTCTTTTTCAGAACCGCTTCCAATTCCGGGGTGGGATAGTTTTCCGGTTCGATCCCTTCACGCCTTCGGAGATAGGGATGGACCATATCCCCCTGTATGGGGCCGGGACGCACGATCGCCACTTCAATGGCGAGGTCATAAAATACGCGTGGCTTGAGCCGTGGGAGCATGGACATCTGGGCGCGGGATTCAATCTGGAAGACACCAATGGTGTCAGCCTTGCGGATCATGGCGTAGGTGCGCGGATCCTCGGCCGGAATGCTCTGGAGCGTGAAGTGCTGGCCCTTGTGTTCGGCCAGAAGGTTCAGCCCCTTTTTCATGCAGGTCAGCATGCCAAGTGCCAGGATATCGACCTTCATGAATTTCAGAACGTCGATATCGTCCTTGTCCCATTCGATGATCTGGCGCTGCTCCATCGAGGCCGGCTCAATGGGCACCAGTTCATCCAGCCGGTCATGCGTCAGCACAAAACCGCCGGGATGCTGTGACAGATGGCGGGGCACGCCGATCAGGCAACGTGCCAGGTCGAGTGTCAGGCGGATGCGCCGGTCGGACAGGTCAATACCCGTCTCATTCAGGGCCTCATCATCCAGTTTGCGCCCCCAGCCCCAGATCTGACCTGATAGCGTGCGGATCAGATCTTCGGGGAGACCCATCACCTTGCCGACGTCACGCAGCGCTCCCTTGGCGCGATAACGGATCACCACTGCTGTCAGGGCCGCCCGGTCGCGACCGTAATGCTCATAGACCCACTGGATGACCTGTTCACGTCGCGCATGCTCGAAATCGACGTCGATATCCGGCGGTTCGCCGCGTTCTTCAGAGACGAAGCGCTCGAACAGCAGCGAGTTGCGGGCCGGATCAATGGCGGTGATGCCCAGCACGTAACAAACGGCGGAATTGGCCGCCGAACCACGGCCCTGGCAGAGAATATTCTGACTGCGTGCATAGCGGACAATGCTGTTCACGGTCAGGAAGTACGGCGCATATTGCATGCGCCCGATCAGGCCGAGTTCATGGCGGAGCGTTTCCGCCACGTCATCCGGTACGCCATCCGGATAGACGGAACGGGCGCCCTCCCAGGTCAGCGCCTCCAGCGCCTGCTGCGGTGTCTGGCCGGGTACGGAGACTTCATCGGGATACTGATAGGCCAGATCGTCGAGCGAGAAGCGGCAGCGCTCCACGATATCTAAGGTGCGATCCACCGCCTCAGGATAGCGATTGAACAACCGGGCCATTTCCTGCGGTGGTTTGAGATAGCGGTCGGCGTGACGTTCGCGGACAAACCCCGCCTCGTCGATCGTGGTGTTATGCCGGATGCAGGTCACGACGTCCTGCAGGATGCGGCGGTCATGGGTATGGAACATTACGTCATTGGTCACGACCGTTGGCACACGTGCCTGATGGGCAAGGTTCGCCAGTTCGTAGAGCCGCATCTGGTCATTGGGACGGCGCAGCAGGGTGAGCGCCATATAGGCGCGGTCGGCAAAGGCGTCTTTCAGTTTGCGCAGATGCAGGGCGCAGGCATCATCCGCTGTATCCGGGATCATGACGACGAGCAGGCCCTCGCCCCAGGCGACCAGATCCTCCCAGAGCAGGTAGCATCTGCCTTTGCCGGCACGGGCCTTGCCGAGGCTCAGCATTCGGCAGAGACGGCCATAAGCCGCGCGGTCGGTCGGATAGACCAGTACCGGCGGAAAATCGGCCAGGTCGACGCGACAGCCGACGACCAGCCGGACGCCGGTAGCCTTCGCAGCTCCGTATGCCTGCACCATGCCCGCCAGGGAATTCCGGTCGCAGATGCCCAGCGCTTCGATCCCCAGCGCCTTTGCCTGTTCGAACAGTTCGATCGGCGAGGAAGCTCCCCGGAGGAACGAGAAATAGGTCGTCACCTGCAGTTCGGCATAGCGCGGTGCCGAGGTGTTCATCCGAAGATCCCATGCAGAAACCAGCCCTGCGATCCCGTCTCGCCATGCTCACCATCGCCGGCCCGGTAGAGCCAGAACCGTTCTCCACTGGTATCCTCCACCCGGAAGTAATCCCGGGCGATGGTCAGCTCGGCATCACTCTTCCACCATTCGCCAAACACGCGCTCCGGCCCGTCCGCGCATTTCACCTTCCGCCGCACGCCGCGCCAGATGAAGAACAGCGGCGGCTGGTCCGGCAGTTCCGCCATGGCCTGCACGGGTTCGGGCCGCGCCAGCAGGCGTGTCGGGCGTGGCCAGTGCTCCGGCCAGTCCTTCGTCTCCTCGGGAGCCAGTGCAGGCACACGGCAGAAGGAGCGTTCGGGCAGGTCGCTTTCCACCGGGGCAAAGCGATAGAGCGCCTGCGTGCCGACACGGTTGGCCAGCGTGTCGATCAGGTCGGACACATCGGCGTCTTCCTCGGCGATCAGGGAGGAGACCGTCTGCCGCCGGTCCATCGGCTCGGCCAGAGAGGCAA
Source organism: Gluconobacter sp. R75690 (assembly GCF_015244525.1). Classification (NCBI taxonomy): domain Bacteria; kingdom Pseudomonadati; phylum Pseudomonadota; class Alphaproteobacteria; order Acetobacterales; family Acetobacteraceae; genus Gluconobacter; species Gluconobacter sp. R75690. The sequence goes on from NZ_JABCQB010000011.1 coordinate 65,950, forward strand.
TCAGCACCATGCGTTCGATGCCGAACCCCGGATCGATGGTTTCGATCTTCTCGCACAACAGCCGGGTCAGACGTCTGACGTCCCGCACCGGCATGGCCGTGGCCACGCGGATCGCCTCGGTCCGGCTATCGACCCGATGCAGCAGCAGGTCGAGACGCCGCACGCCCTGTCCGCGCTCGTCCAGCTGCTGACAGAGCAGTGGCACCAGCTTGTCGATATAGCATGCAATGGTTTCGGCGGCTCCGATGGGTTCGGCGAAGTTCCGGCTGACCTCGACCGGATCGACCGGGCGGACTGGCACGATGGCTTCCCCAATACGCCCTAAAGCCTGCTCCAGCCTGCGGGCGATATCGGGACCGAACCTCAGCGCCAGCGGTGCCCGTGGCATCGCGGCCAGGGGTCCGATGCGCGACACGCCTAGTGTAGCCAGTCCGTCGATGATCGTGTCCGGCAGGCGTAGCGCATCAAGAGGAAGATCGGCCAGCGCAGAAGCTGTTCCGCCTGAGGGCACAATGGCAATCGGTGCCCGACCATAGCGGGCGATGGCGTGCGCAGCGCCCCACGTGTCCGCCACCACGGCCTTTGCCCGAAAGCCGGCGCCCGCCATGCGATGAACCATATCCTTGAGCATGGGGAGTTCACCGCCATGCAGGTGATCCGCTCCCGTCGTGTCCAGAACCAGCCCGTCCGGTGCATCGACGGCCACGATGGGCGCGATCCGGTGCTGGAACCACAGCGCCAGCTTTTCCAGCCCCAGACGGTCTCCCTCGGGATCGGCGTCCATCAGCACCAGATCGGGATACAGCGCCTGGGCCTTGGCGACTGGTGTGCCGGGACGCAGCCCCAGCTTGCGGGCGGCCAGATCGACCGACAAGACAACTCGTCGTCGTCCTTCACGCCCAACCAGCGCCAGCGGCGCCTCAGGCGCTGGCGCGTCTTTGCCCAGCCGCTTCCTGATCCGATCCGTCGGCCAGAGCGGCAGGTAAAGAGAGACGACCCTTGCCATCACAGGCCTCCACTTCAAAATCGGCACATTCGCCCGCACGGGCGCGGATCAGTTCCAGCAACCAGCGCGGTCTTCCCACGCCGAGTACCGGCAATGGCACGGAGGGCAGGACGGAGACCCGCCAGCGTGTGACGGAAGCCGTGGGCTGGCCAAAATCCGCCGCATCCGTCTGTCGTCGCCAGCGCCTGATTGCGAGGCCCAGGGAGCCGGACGTCTCGGCTGCCAGCTGCAGGCGGCGTGAGGCGGTCATGGACAGCCGGGCTACCTCGGCGACAACGGCCCCAAGGCCTCCATGCCGCAGTCCCTCTTCAAAGCAGGCCAGCACGTCGACGTCCGATGCCGCCTCGACATAGATGGTCCGGCGTGCCGACAGCCCGACCTGCTTCAGGGAGGGCGCGAACACATCCTGGCGGGTCACAATCCACAACACCTTGCCCCGCGTGCGCGCGGCAATCCCGGCGCAAAACTGACCGGCGGCCGCACTGTGCAGGGCATCATTCCCGCCTCCTGCCACTTCGTGCAGAGCGCCCAGAGCCAGGCCGCCACCCGGCAGACGCGCATCGATCTCGCGCACGCCAAAGGGCAGCACCTTGCGGCGTCGGTCGCTGTGCCCTTCGAGACGGCTGATCGCGGCCCGCAGCGTCTCCAGGCCAGGTTTCTTCCGGGTTTCAGTAGTCATTTCACGGTCTGGCGTCCCTTGTGCAGGTGCATTTCATGATTATATGTTCGTGATTTGTTCCGATGCAGCGATGGAAGTCAATGCAAATTCGCACCGCCTCAGGCATGATGCAGGACGCATAACCACCCGGAATTATTGGCGAAGGTACCTTAAGGAATTGAATTCAGAGACTTCTCCTGCCTCAAACAGCGACGATTATCTGTCCCGTCTGAATGATGCGCAGCGACAGGCCGTCACGCACGGGTCCGGAGTCTTGCCGGGCGGCGCGGTTTCATCCCCGCTGCTGGTCATCGCTGGCGCCGGATCGGGCAAGACCAACACGCTGGCGCACCGGGTCGCGCATCTGATCGCCTCGGGCGCCGATCCGCGCCGGATCCTGCTGCTGACCTTCTCGCGGCGAGCCAGTGTCGAAATGGCGCGGCGGGTGGAACGCATCTGCAAAACCGTGCTGGGAGACAAAGCCGGTCCACTAGCCGACGCGCTGGCCTGGGCCGGGACGTTTCATTCCATCGGCGCGCGGCTGCTGCGGGAGTATGCCCAGCAGATTGGCATGGATCCGGCCTTCTCGATCCATGACCGGGAAGATTCCGCCGATCTGATGAATCTGATCCGGCACGATCTGGGATTTTCCAAAACTGAAAAGCGGTTTCCCGGCAAGGGCACGTGTCTGGCCATCTATTCCCGGGTGGTGAATTCCGGTGCGCCGCTCGCCGATGTGCTGCTGAAGCACTATCCGTGGTGCTCGGGGTGGGAAGCGCAGCTCAAACAGCTCTTCGCCGGTTATGTCACGGCGAAGCAGGAGCAGGGCGTGCTGGATTACGACGATCTGCTGCTGTGCTGGGCACAGATGGTCAGCGATCCGGTGCTGGCCGTCGACATCGGCGGCAAATGGGATCATGTGCTGGTCGACGAATATCAGGACACGAACCGGCTGCAGGCGGAGATCCTGCTGGGCATGAAACCGGACGGGAGCGGGTTGACGGTGGTAGGCGATGACGCGCAGTCGATCTATGCCTTCCGGGCCGCGACCGTGCGCAACATCCTCGATTTTCCCACGTCCTTCGATCCCCCGGCCTGCATCGTGACGCTGGATCGGAACTATCGTTCCACGAAACCCATTCTGGATGCCGCCAATGCGGTGATCGGGGAAGCGGCCGAGCGGTTCACCAAGGATTTGTGGACCGAGCGGGCCTCGGATGAAAAGCCGCGACTGGTCGCCATCCGGGACGACACTGCTCAGGCGAACTATATCGCCGATCGGGTGCTGGAAGAGCGGGAGGCCGGCACGCCGATGAAGCAGCAGGCGGTGCTGTTTCGGGCTTCGCACCATAGCGGCACGCTGGAGGTGGAACTGACCCGGCGCAATATCCCGTTCGTGAAGTTCGGCGGCCTGAAGTTTCTCGACAGCGCCCATGTGAAGGACGTGCTGGCCCTGCTGCGTTTTGCGCAGAACCCGCGCGACCGCATCGCCGGCTTCCGGGTCCTGCAGCTTCTGCCGGGCGTGGGGCCGACCTCGGCCCGGCGCGTGCTGGATACAATGGGCGAGAGTGCCCATCCCTTCGAGGCGCTGCGGGACGTGAAAGCCCCACCGCGCAGCGGCGAGGCCTGGACGGGTTTCGTGAACCTGCTGACAGCCCCTGGCAGTCATCAGGTCGGCTGGCCGGGCGAGATCGCGGCTGTGCGGTACTGGTATGAACCGCATCTGGAGCGGCTGCATGAGGATGCCTCGACCCGATTGGCGGATCTGATGCAGCTGGAGCAGATCGCTGGCGGGTATCCCTCACGGGAAAAATTCCTCACCGAACTGACGCTGGACCCACCGGATGCCACATCCGATCAGGCCGGCGTGCCATTGCTGGACGAGGATTATCTGATCCTCTCGACGATCCATTCCGCCAAGGGGCAGGAATGGAAGAATGTGTTCGTGATGAATGCGGTGGATGGCTGCATTCCGTCCGATCTGGCGACGGGCGAGCAGGACGACATCGAGGAGGAACGCCGGCTGCTCTATGTCGCCATGACGCGAGCAAAGGATTCACTCGATATCATGGTGCCGCAGCGCTTCTACGTGCATGGCCAGCACAGCCGTGGTGACCGGCACGTCTATGCCTCGCGGACACGCTTCATTGATCGGGACATGCTGCCCCTGTTTCAGGCTGTGGCGTGGCCGGTCGTGAAACCGGAAGACCAGGCCCGGCAGGAGGCGGTAAAGTCCGTGCGGATCGACATGGCTGCCCGCCTGCGCGGCATGTGGTCGTAAGGGAGCAACGCGGATGTGCAATCTCTATTCTATGACGTCAAACCCCCAGGCGATCCGGGAGATTGCGAAAGTCCTTGAGGATCGCACGGGGAATCTTCAGCCGCTGCCCGAGATCTATCCAAACACGATGGCGCCGATCGTGCGGAATGGTGAGAATGGTCGCGAACTGGTCATGGCGCGCTGGGGCATGCCGACACCGCCTGGTTATCTCAAGGGGCACAAGGTGGATCGCGGTGTGACCAACATCCGCAACCCGACCTCCACATGGTGGAAGCGATGGGAAGGCGTGGCACATCGCTGTCTGGTGCCGCTGACGGCGTTCTCGGAACCGGAGCGTCTGCCTGACGGGAAATCGCGGCCCGTCTGGTTTGGGCGGAATGATGGACAGCCGCTGGCCTTCTTTGCCGGCATCTGGTGTCGATGGACGTCGGTGCGAAAGCTGGCGGACGGCGAGACGACGGACGACCTGTTCGGATTCCTGACCACCGAGGCCAACCGGGAGGTCAGCGCGATCCATCCGAAGGCCATGCCTGTGATCCTGACACAGCCGGATGAGTTGGACGTTTGGATGAATGCACCGTCAGAGGAGGCTCTGCGGCTTCAGCGGCCGCTGGCCAATGGCATACTGACACGAATTGAAGCTGCACCTTCTTCGAAATGATACTTGCGGGCAGAACACTCGATATATCCACAAGCGGCATCATTGACACCAATACGACGCCACCGAACAATCCATCTGCGGTGCTTTTGGAAGCCCCCGGATTGAACGAAACATACTGCACGTCACCGCCCCCGGAATGGATGAAGCAGCAGGCGCCGGTATCCCCCTTCTGTCAGTCCCCGCGCAAAATGCGCCAGCCGTTTCATGCGGAAATGCAGATCGTGCGAAAGCCAGTCCCGTGCGGAAACCTCCCGACCGAACAGCACACCGGCGACCTCGCGCTGCGAAACCCCGTCATCCAGCCCATCGAGCGTACGGAGCGCCAGGATCAGCCGACTGACCCGATCTGGCGACAGGATCGCGGGATCGGGGCCAGAGCGCCGGCCCATCAGCGTGCGCCAGAGCCGTAACGCGGCCTGGACGCGCACCTCGAACAGGGCGTCGAGCGGCAGGACGACGGAGAGGCCTTCGATCCCTGGCGTTACCAGATGCAGGCGCAGAACGACGCCGGGACGCTCGAGCAGGAGTTCACCAACCTGGCCCGCCGGCAATCCGATAAAAACGGAGGAAAGCGGCGGGTGATCCGGGTCAGCCAGACCGGTCGGTGCTTCCATCATCGCGATCACGCCCGGCAGCACCGCGGCACTCCACAAGGCAGTACGCGGATTCAGCGCAGTGCGGACACTTTCGAAATCGCAACCCCCAGCGCCGGGCGAAGGCCTCGGCATCCGGCTGCATCAGGGCACCCCGGCGCAACGCGCGCTGAAGGGTGGCACGCTCGCGGATAAAGTCCCGATTGCGACTGACAAACTGCAAGGCAAAGGCAGGGGCGTCGAGCGACCGCAGGCCCTCGTACGCGCCCGCCGACCGCCAGTTGGCGCGGCTCATGGCGTCGTCTCCGATGCGTAACGGGTGGGAACAGGGCAAGCACTTGCTCGCGAGAGTATGCCAGCCCATCCCGGCGCCCGCTACGCCCCGGTCCTGCAACAGGTCTTGCGGATCACGCAACGATTCAGGGTGTCAGTGGGGTGCGCCGCCGCGCAGGAGATGCTGGTAGCCATGCTCCGTCATCCAGTGCGCCCGCGCCAGATGGCTGTGCCAGCAGCGGCGGACACCATCGGGATCGGCGGCGGGATCGCGATGAAGCACGATGCGAGCCACCTCGCGCCAGTCGGCACCATCGGCCTCAGCATCCAGCAAACGCAGATAGGTGATGAGGTGCTGTTCGTCATAGCCGGTAAGACAGGACGAATCCGGAGCGCTGTCGGCGACGGACGGGTCGAGGGGTGGCTTCTGCATGGTAGGGCCGATCAGGTCGGAGAACGAACGCGACGCATCCTAGCCTGCCGCGTTTCGGTTCCGGAAGTCTCGTTAAGAAACATGACGCCACGCCCTTGTCCGGACTCGATGAACAGGATGCCCGCCGCCTCCAGCGCACGGCGGACCTGGTCGGTCGTGCCCTCATGGACACCGAGACCGCGTTCGGATTCGAGGCGCTTGAGCGCGGTCAGTGCTACGAGGGCTTTTTCAGCGAGCATCTCCTGTGTCCAGTTCAGGAGTGCCCGTGCCGCCCTTACCTGTCGGCCAGTGATCATCCATGATCACATCCGACACGCGGGGCATGCACACCAGAAATACGACTATAATAGTCGCTTTAGAGAGATTCAACATCGTTCTTTCAGGATGATGGCCAAGTGGAACCGACGTCTGGATGTCCGAAGGTACGGGCGACCATACGAAAAGCCCCCCGCTCTATGCGGGGGGTGTCTCGTCGCATCGGTCCGCCGCGAATTGCGCGCATGCCAGCTTCAGTTCGCGCTCGATCTGTACCCGCTCGCGGCGGCTGAGTGCGTAGCTGGTGAGTTCGGCGCGCAGCATCTGGATGTGGTCGTGTAGCGTGGTCATCGTCCTGCTCCTTTCGTTTGTCGAAGACAGGACTCCGCCTCATGCACGCGTGAACCGGGTCAGGGATCGCCGCCGGCGACCGCGCCAGCGGCGCGCGGGGGAGCCGATTTTGTCTGGTGTGCCCGCAGGGTGCGCCGGGCAAAATTGGGGGGACCGCGCGTCCTTGAGGCGGTTCACGCCGGGCATGGTACAATGGGAAGGCTGAGGGAAGCCCCTGTTCCCCTTTCCTGCCCGCACACCGGCGGATCGGGCACGGCGCGACTGCTGCGCCCATGTGCCGGTTCCCGATCGGTCATGCGAAGGCCCCGCCCGGACCGACCGGGCGGGGGATCGCGGGCGCCTCAGTCGCCGTTGCGGCGACCGTTGGGGCGGGACCAGATCAGACTGTAGCCCTCGCCGTCCTCGTCATCGAAGAGATTGGCGAAGATCGGGGCGTTGAAGCTCGGGTCGTCGAGCTTGAGGCTCAGATAGTCGCGCCCCTCGTTGGAGCGCCGGGACCAGGCCGCTCCGATCTCCACCCGGCCGACGAAGACGCGGTGGCTGGGGGCGTTCTCGTTCGCGCGCGTGGTCTCGGGGGCGATGCGGACGTTGGGGGTCTGGAGCGAGAGGGTGACGATCTCGCCGTTATACCCGTTGCCGACTTTCTTGAAGGTGCCGATGGTGGCCATGATACTGCTCCGTGATCTCTGTTATCGAGCCCGCACCATTGCGGCCTCGATGGCGATCGGACAGACGGAGGCGAGCGGCGGCGCATCCCGCAGGGACCGAAGCGTAGCGGAGGACAGCGGGACGGAATTTTCTTGTTTCGCGAGGAATGACGGCGCAGCCGGCAGGGGAAGAAAATTATGGCCCGCTGTTGCGCCATAGCCGATCGAGGCGTAGCCGGCCTTCGGCTAGATCAGCCATCTTGAGAGGCAGCATGCGTGCGCGGCCCGACAGAGCACCCATCACGGAGACCATGGCGACCGGCACAGCACACGAAATCCGGCGGCAACCAGAATAGCGGCGTCATCCTCCTTCCATACCAGCCACCGAACCGGCCCATTCCGGGACAGCACCTCGCCGGACAGGCCCGGCTTTCCCCGTTGCGATCGGCCTGCGGACCATCAGAGCGCCAGTCCTGATGTCTCAACAGGCGAACCGTATCCGGCCCAGCACGCCGGTTACGGGCTTCTCGGCCCATCGTTCTCCGGCTCTCGATGACGTGGAAAGACAGGCTGGTGCCTGATCCTGGCCTGCCCGCCAACTGCCGTTCAGGCAGTCAGACCCGCGCGATATTCCCGCCGGCCGGTCCGGGCGGGGCCATGCCGGTAAAGCGGGCGAACGCAATGTCGTCCACCAAAATATTGCAGACATAACAAAACCACAGAATTCCTTTAAGGAATTCAAAATGGACCACCTCACCAAGACGACAATTGGAGTGAAAAAATGCTTACTACTTCAGAAATTATAGGATATTTTATAAAATACATTGCTCCAATATCTATTGCAGCCGCTAATTTTTTTAAGTTTATTTACAAAATACGATTTGGATTTCTTCACCTATCAAAGTCAAAGACAGAAAGAATCTTTGCTCTTTTTTCTCAAGACCCGTGCAAAAATACAGCCAACAGATATGCGCTGTATATTGCGGTCGGAGATGCGTTGAGTAGCTTTTATCCAATACCTGAAATTGAATTCGCTTTTGCACGTAGCAATCCTCTCGTCATGCTACGAGACATGAGAGCCGTGCGACACCTGGTGCGACTAAATGTAGAAAAAAACATCATCGAGAGTCCTCGAAAGAAAAGTGCGAAATATTTCTACGTCCAGAGTAATTTATCTTATGGGGTATCTGCTTTTTCCTATTTTCCGGTGATGGCTTTTGCCATTTTTATCCAACATAAAAGTCAGGCTATTGGTGCATTTTTAGTTATTTCTTATCTTGTCCTCGCTATATTAGGTTTCTGGCGTGGCCTTCAAATGAACCGCGCATACCAGCTCATGCAAAGTGAAAAATTCTACCCCCGACTGTCATAGGAACCGACAAGACGGCGCTCACGCGCCGCCGCCGAACCGCAGGACTGGGATGCCGAGCCGCTTCGCCTTGTCGGCGAGGTTCTCCTGAATGCCGGTTCCGGGAAAGACGATGACGCCGATCGGCATGGTGTCGAGCAGCGCATCGTTGCGGCGGAAGGGCGCTGCCTTGGCATGCCTGGTCCAGTCCGGCTTGAAGGCGATCTGCACGATCTCGCGGTGATCGGCCCAGCGTGAGGCAATGAATTCGGCGCCCCTGGGCGAACCGCCATGCAGCAGCACCATGTCGGGATGCTTGGCCCGGACCTTGTCGAGCCGATCCCAGATCAGGATATGGTCGTCGAAATCGAGACCGCCAGTGACGACAACCTTGGGACCGGGCGGGACCAGCAATTCGCCCTCGGCACGCCGTCGGGCGTTGAGGAAATCGCGGCTGTCGATCATGGAGGCCGTCATCGTGCGGCGTGAGACCAGCGAGCCGACCTTTGGTCGCCACGCGCTCAGGGTCAGGCGCTCGAACTGCTCCTGCGCCTCGTCGCGGAAGATCTCGTAGGCGTTGCGGCGCTCGATCAGGGTCAGCCCTTCGGCGATCAGCCGCTCCAGTTCCACCGAGCGGATCTCGCTGCCGTCCTGTTCCTGCTGGCTGCGCTTCTGCGCATGCTCGTTACGGTCAAGCTCACGCTCGACCTGGCCAACCATGCGATGGAAGATGTTGACGGCAGACCAGAGCAGGGTTTCGAGGTCGGGTTCCAGCCGCGTGTCGGTCAGCGTCACGGCGATAGCGTCGAAGATGTCGGCCACAGCACCCCCGATGCGCGGCGCTTCGGGCAGCGGCCTCGGGTCCGGCTCGTCCTCGAAGGGACGGTAGCCATACATCTGGAGCTCAGCCAGCACATGCGCGGTGGAGGAAGCGGCGTGCGGCGGTTCAAAACCTTCGGTGCGGGTCATGTTGCGGTCCTCCCAGGTCTCCGGCCGCGCCCTTCGCGGCCTTTCCGGGGGCGGATAGCGGCAGACCAGGGACGGGCCGGAACCGCGCGCTCGCGCGCGGCCGCAGCGCAGCGAAGGATGGCAGGGAGCCAGCTATTTTGCTTCGCGATGTAAAGCGCCCCCACAGGGGCGCGACGGAAAATAGCCGGCTCACGCCATTGAAGGCCTGACCCGGCTGACGCCCGCTCCCCTCCAGAAAGGCGGAGGCGCGGACCAGCCGGACGGGAGGCACAACAGGACCGCCAGACGAAAACGGAAACCGCCCGCCCCTCTTTCCGGCCTGCTCAGGTGCCGGCGGTCTCCAGAAAGCGTGCTACGTCCGCTGGTGCGAGTTGCGGATGCAGGATCGCCCGCAGCGCGCCACGTCCAAGGGCACGGAGATCATCATTGAAATCGCCCAGCCGCGGCGACAGACCGATCAGCTCGATCCCGGCGTCATCCGCGCGGGCGTGCAGCGTCGCCAGCGCCTGATCCCCGGCCGGATCGTCATCGCGCAGGACGTAGAGACGGCGCAGCAGCGGTGGAAAGATCAGGGCAGCGAGATGCGCCGAGGACAGGCAGGCGGCCAATGGCAGATCGGGCAGAACCTGCCGCAGCGACAGCACCGTCTCGATGCCTTCCCCGGCGGCGAGCACATCGGATGCCACCCCGAAGCGCACGGCATGACCGAGCAGGCCACCCAGCGCACGGCGCGGATGATCGACCGGCGCCTTGCCGCGCCCTTCCGCCGCCAGCCAGGTGCGATGCACGCCGGTCAGAGTGCCGTCGAGGTCGGTGACTGCGGCGATCATCGCGGGCCAGGTCTCGGTCGGACTGTCCTCGTCCGGGCGGTAAAAGCAGCGTGGATGAAAGCGCAGGGCTTCGGCTCCGTGCAAAAGCGTAATGTCGCGTCTACGGAAATACGCTTCTACGGATGTCCCCGCGATCGGCCCGGACATGGCCCATAGCCGACGCGCGGCTTCGGAAGAACTGGCGGAGCCACGCTCAAGTGCCGGACGATCCCGCGACGACGGTACCGGATCAGGACGCGGCAGGCTGAGGAAGGCACGCGCCTCGTCGGCCACGTCGCGGAAATCCACCAGGCCGAGGCTTGCGCGGATCACGTCGAGCAGGTCGCCGTGCTCGCCCGACTGCGCGTCCGTCCATTTGCCTGCCCTGCCGTTGGCGGTGTCGTGGAGCCGGAGGAACAGCGACCGGCCGGGCGCATTCCGCACGTCACCGACCAGCCAGTAATTGCCGTGACGGCGACCGGCGGAGAGATACCGCCGGCACACAGCCTCTGCGTTCTCCGCCAGACGGCGGGCCAGATCGCCCGCGTCATGCAAGGTCATTGCCCAGCCCTCCTGTGTCGGGATTACCGCTGTCCAGGGCGATCGCTAACCAGCGATCAGTGGTCATCCATGAAATCGTCTTGCGCCTGCCGAGGTCAAGCAGATGCGCACCACCGCTGAACGCGCCGATCCGGGGACGTGAACAGCTATTGGCCCACTGGAATCCCCATCGGCCCCGCAACCGGAATGTTCGCGCACAACGTAGCACGAATTCCACCACCTGCTGCGGATCGCCGGTCGTCTCATCGTGCATCCAGAGTTTCGTGCCCCCATATTCCGGCACGATCGACAGAATGAAACCGTCAGAGGGCGGGTCTTCCGCCGCCAGTTCGTCCATGAACGCGTTGTAGAGGTCGAGCGCCTTTGCGGCATTGTCCACTGTGCCCACATCAAGCACGCAGGAAAAATGCGTGAAGAAATCAGCCATCGGAAGAACTCCCGAAACGAAAAAGCCCGGCACAATGGCCGGGCTCGTAAAAACATTTTTGCGGAAAAACGGAGAAGCGGCTTTCAGGAAGCACGCTCCATCAGCCTGCGGGCCTTCTCTTCCAGATCCAGCCGCGTGTCCTGATTGGCCCTGGTGCGAGCCAGTGCCGTGATTCCCTGCACGAAATCAAAGACGCTCTCGGGCTTGCGCCCTTCCTCGTGCAGCACGGTTTCGATGATCTTCGCGGTTTCCGGTTTGGAGAACCCACGCCGACGCAGGAAACTTTCGCGATCGTCATCGGTTCTGGCCACCAGCGCCTTGCGCGAGGCCTGAATGCCGGAGACGAACGAGGCCGGGCTGGCCGTGGCGAAATTTCGCAAGGCCGGTGTGGCCTGATGCACGAAGCGTGAGGCGGCAAACTTGCTATGCCGGATCGTGATCTGTTCGAAATTTTCCACGCCCCAGAGCATCCGGTTCTGGCACACTCCGCGCAGATAGAAGGAGGCGATGCCGAGGCTCTTGCTACCGACCTCGCTGTTCCAGGCATAGAAACCCCGGAAATAGAGATCGGGTTCGCCGTTGGGCAGACGGCCGGCTTCAATGGGATGCGTATCGTCGACGAGAAACAGGAACACATCGCGATCCGATGCGTAGAGCGTCGTGGTTTCCCTGGTGATGTCGACATAGGGATTGTGGGTCATGGTGGCCCAGTCGATGACACCCGGCACCTTCCAGTTGGTGTCACCCGTGCCGTCGCCGGCGATCCTCCTTACCGCACCGACCAGTTCATGGTCCCAGATGCGGCCGTAATCAGGGCCGGTCACGGCGCGCAGTTCCACCCGCCCGTCCTCGGTCTCCAACGTTTTCACCAGTTCGGCGCGGTGCGACAGCAGCCCGTGCTGCAGATTGATCGCCGCCAGCGGAGCCGGGAGATTGCGCAGATAGGAGGACGGCGCGCTGACCAGGCTGCACATCTGGCCGAAGGACCAATGCGTCGGCGCGATCGGCTCATGCTGTCCTGGCACGGTCAGGGTCAGACGTTCGGCATTGTCGCGCGAGGCCTCGACGCGAATTGCGCGACTCTCGACAGTGCGGGCCGTGGCCCGATCCGCCCGCGCCAGAGTGGCAGCATGCAGGTCGGACAGGGACAGGTAGCGCTCGTCATCGGGGCGCGAGAACCACTCGGACGATACGCGGGCGCTGCGTTCGCCACGGGAGGGATCAATCCGGAAGCCGCCAGACGCGGCACCACGGGACGCAGGGGACAGGATGGTGGTCGTGGTCATGGAAAACTCTCCTCTGATGCCGGTTATTCGGCACAGAAGGCGAAGCCACCCTCTTCCTCTGATCACCGCTTCCCACGCGGGATCCCATCCGACCGCAGCAACACCCAGCCCCTCATCCCGGAACGCAGCATTCCCGTCACCTATCGGAAATCACGACTGCCATGCGGGGGAGAGTGGAATGTCCGCTGTTGGTGATTGTTCTTCAAGTGGATCTTTTCTGATCTCTCCGTGGCTTCAGAAAATTTTGATCATAACCTTTCATAGGCCAATCACCGACGTGGGACACGATGTAGGCCAACCTGCTTTTTCACAGGATACCATCTACAATTCCGCTGTATTCAAGCTGTACAAAGTATGCCTTCTTGGATTCTATCAATATTTGAATAGAAACAGAATCGATGGAATATTTAAAATATAAAACAGATCTAACGCGTTATTACGCGCAGCTACAATCCGAGAAATACTGTCTTCGTCGCACTCACCCAATTTTATCGCAATCACACTGGAGCGACACCATTTACCAACAAAACCTCGCCCTGAGAGACATCTCTGGTCTGCAAAAAACTCTCGCAAAATAACTTGCTTAAATGCCGATTTCTGCTGTCCTATCGACCATGTTTGAATTCGATGTACCATCCCGCCTGCTAAGAGATGTCCGGCGCTTTGATCGTGACGACTTACTCGTTAAGCTTGCCGGGTTCTCGCTTGATCCCGCATTTCAAGACAATCATCTGCGGGTCTTCACGCTAGTCCAGCTTACGATCGCTCGTGCGGTAGGTCGAAAGCGAGCTACCGTGAAAGATCTGACAGCAATGCTCAACATGTTGCTTGACCATGACAGTGGCCGCAAAGAGGATCCTTCAGAGGACGTATTTTCTGGAACAGTGACACATCCGGATCTCGGAGACTTACGGATTTTTTTCGGAAATTTCCCTGGCAGCGATTTTCATCTACAACGTATGCTCGATGCTTTTGTACAGAGTCATATTGCTACCAGAAATAATCTTTCCCCATGCTTAGCTCTATTGCAGCTGAGTGAGGCGATTGCTGCTCGCTGCGGAACTGAACCAATTGCGTTCAAAAGTGGCGAAATTTACCGCGAAAACTGGCTATCCGGATTGCCAGCACTAGTTGCGCTAGGTCGACAATCCTGTTTCAGCAATACAGATCTCGTAGAGCTTGCCATAGACCCCGCGTCTCTGGCGCGATTTATTCTCACAGAGCCCGAGGCATTACTCGATCTTAGCTGCGGTGAAAATGAGATAATGGCACGTCCACTCGTGCAAACGACGTTCGGACTTTGTCTTCCAGTACCATCCTTAGTTTCCCCTGCGATCCGCTTATTCCTTACACAAGAGATGCAGTGTAATTATGAAATTGCTCGTGAGATCAAAGAGCATCTATACACTGCGCTTTGGGGGCGTTGGCTTGTTTATGACTTTCCACGCCGTAGTCATATACCGATTGATAATGAAACTCTCATGTTAGATGCGCCATCTTTTGAGATGTTTGGCGATTATGCACACAGTATATTACGTTTCGACGAAGATAAGGCTGCGCACCTAATTTGGCTTGGACCAGACTGGTCGGATCCTCCCACTTACGCACTCCACAAAACTTTTAATGAGCCTCCTAATTTTACCTTGAATTTTAATCGTTATATTGAGAAATGTATTGACCAGATTAAGACGCAATTCAATCGTGGACTAACAATTGTTGTTTACGATTCCCCGGGCTGGAATGTCGATTTCTCCGTCAACATTCAGCGTAGGGACGACTGGTACATCGTCGGGCTACCATCACACGCACTCGCCTTGCTTCTATCCGATCCAACGTTTGATCTGATCGCGTTGTGGAAGATGGAACGCCAATTGCACCTGTTGAGTGAGCACAGCATTGTCGTTTCATTATATCCAGATCTCATAAACTTTTGGGCATTTTGGCAAGAGTTAGGAGGTACCTTTCGCCCGCCGGGCATCGATCTCGAAGCCTTCGGAGGAATTTCGGCCGATACAAGCGCGATTTTGCCTTGGGTTGCAGGCGTGCGGGCTTTCCGAGGCACTCATGGCGCTCAAGCCGGTAATGGCACATGGGAACGTGTCGAGAGGCGGCTAAACCCAAGAGCAGCTCCAGAAGAACTCATCAAACCGATCTTTTTCCAGCCTCGTGCAATCGTTCTGAGCACGATGCGCTATGTTATCGAAGGGAACGGCTCTTGGTGGGTGAGCACGGCTCGACCACCCTTTTCAAGGGAAGACAGTCAGTTCCTTTTTTTACTCTGGCAAACTGCTTCTGAGTGGATGCTGCTTCTTCAGACGCACCCACTAAATCCACTTTCTGGGCGCTTGCCGTGCTTTGAATTAGGGCTTTTCCCAGTACCAGACCTCATTGTCGATGCGCCGCAACAGTTCGAACGACAGTCGATTGAGGACTTCCCCGCTGTCGTCCTTGTCATTCCGCCAAAATTCATGAAGGAAATGGCAACCCCGGACAATAAAGGGGAGGCAAATTTAGTCGATGAGATCGCTTTAAGCGCAATCAGTGCCAGCGGTGTCGAGGTAAGCGAAGCTGATCGCCGTGCTTGGGTCGACGCCGTTACCGCCGATCCAGCACTCAAAATGATGCACGTGACTTTGTCAGCCGACAAGGGCGTTGCTGTCGATCTTGTTACCCAGCTTCCGAGCTTTCGACCGCTTTCAAAAGTCGATCTCACCGATACAGGCTTCAGTGCGCGCGCGCTGGTCTCGCAAGATCAGATACACGAACAGTGTGTAATTACCGATCCCAACACAATTAAGACCCTTTTATCCAAGATTGTGGACGCACGTTGGCAGCGCTGTCGCGCATTACTTTCCACTCTTGATCGATCCCAAGTAATTATACTCGTTTATCGTCAGATCGAAGCTCTGCTGCACGAACGAGCAGAGGATGCTCGAGGCGCTCTTGCGAGGACGCGTTTCTATGTTGCCTCGCAGGATTCGGGCTGGATGCTCGGTAGAATTAGCAATAGAGACGCAGCGTACCGTTGTTATCGTGTGATTGCAGAAATGGCGGTGTGTGAATGTCCACTCGTTGGGGGGCGCATTCCCGGTCTTACTGATATTGATGAGATATCTGCCGAGATATTTCATCTGATCTCCAGTGCCGAGTATAGCGACGCTGTCAAGTATAAGCTAGTCCCAGGTCAGCTTGAGTTTTTGCCAGACGGTTCGCTCGACACCGGCGAAGATGGTGCACAGATTGCAATGCCGGAATATCTGCGGGCTTCTCTTCAGGAAATCGTCGATGTAGACGTCGAGAGCTATCCGGAGCATTTCATTGCAGAGTTTGGTAGCGATAGCGATAGCGATAGCGATAGCGATAGCGATAGCGATAGCGATAGCGAGGATACTTTTTTCGGTGCTTATGAAAACGAATTTGGTATTCCGGTATTCGATGCGGTGCAGATTTCTCTTGCGCTTCAGTCTATTTGCGTTGAACGCCAAGCACATGTTATCGATTTGCGACGAAGCGAGGTTCTTGCTTCAGCTGCCTTTATAGAGGCGTCAATAGATGACAATCAACTTGATCTCTTTCTTCAAGCATTTGGCCTCGCTACGCGGCCCGCTTGGGACGTCCCGCCCAAAAGCTTCAATGGTGCCGATATATGGCCTTGGTTGTTTGAGCGCCGCTTGTCGCTAATGGTCCGCCCAGTGCTTATAGTGGATACAAGTGATGATCCCTTACTGATTTATGGGGTCCGGCATCTCGAGTTTTCGGGCCAATACTCTGCTCATTTGCTTGAGGACGCGATATGGTCACGTGAGCTTTTACGTTCAGACATTGCAAAATCCTTCTATGATACTGTCGTCGCAAAACGAGGCGATGACTTTGAAGCGGAGATCGTAAATCTTGCTCGTGCTGCTGGCTGGCACGTTATTCCAAAGCTCCAAATGAGGCGCCTTGGTGCACCGAAAGGCCTAGGGGAAATTGATGCTCTTGCAGTGCATCATGCAACAGGTATCTGGATGGTGATCGAATGTAAGTGGTGCGGGCACGCACGAACTGCACGCGAAGTAATGAACTGGATGCAGGGATTTCATGGTAAAGGCGGGGACAAACTCGATCATCATTTACAGCGTGTGACGTGGATAAAAAATAATCTTGAAAAATCCGCCAAACAATTAAGCCTTGCATTGCCAACACGAGTAATAGGTCAGATCGTTTCAACGCAGCCGGTGCCCCTCGCCTTTGCACAGACTGTGACGGCGGATGTCGGCACATTGACAAAACGCCAGTTCGTCGAGGCCCTCTGTACTTTAGCTGGAGATGCAAAGTAATACACAATTTCGGATCTAAACCCAATAAGATACGAATCAGTAGAAATTTGGAGATCGTCCATATTATCGATCCGACCAATCAGGCTGGATGAAATGCTTGTAGGCTACGTCAGTTCTCGGGAAGTCTGGAAGCCTGATCGAATGACGGGAAGGAGGCGTAAGCAGAAGGACTGCCAAGTAACATGACAGTATGAAAAATGGTGGCTCCCGGAGACCGGAAGCCGCCATTTTCATTCAAGGAAATGCTATTCCGCAGCAACCGCCGCAGGCCCATCTGCTGAGTAATCGGGGACTTCGTCATTTTTCATCTGCGCGAACAGTCCTTTCGTGCGCAGTGCCTCTGGCAACCAGCCCGAACCGTCCAGAAGCTGCTCGGCAGCCTGCGCCATGTCGGCCTTTTTCAAATGTGCGATGCGGTCAGCAGCCTCGTCACCGCGCGCTTCACGCACGGCTTCGAGGATGCGCGCCTTGGTGACACGGCCGAGATAATTCTCCACCGTCGGCTGCCAGCCCGCTTCGGCCAGGTCGAGCCGGAGCGCGATGGCGAGCCGGTCGGCGCGAGCCAGCCGCTCCCTGACGCTACGTGCCAGAGACGGACCATGGGATGATTCATGCAGCGCATTGATCCCAAAAGACAGGCAATGCGCCAGCAAGGCCAGGCGGCTGGTATCGTCCAGCCCATCCAGCCACTGCCAGAGTGCGTCCTCGTCCTCCGGCAGATCGTGCTTCCAGCCCTCGTTGCGCTGGCGCAGTGCGTGGGCCGGAATACTGCCCGGCATGTCGGGGGAATGGGTCGACAGCGGGATTTCCCGGACATAGGCTTCCAGGCAGTCCGCGCCCGAGACCTGACAGTAGACGTCACGCACCAGCGTGTGGAGCAGTTCGGTCAACGCGATATGCGGATTGGCCGCAAACGCATCGCGCAGAGCCAGCGTGCGCCAGGCCGTCAGTTCGGTCAGCAGGCGATCGGAAAGCGGCTTCAATCCGTCTTCTTCCTCGGGCTCGGCGTCAGGTGCGCCTTCCCTTCCGTCCCCTTCGACGTCGTCGCCCGCGCTGTGATGGATGATCGCGTCATCATCACCCTCGGGTGCATCGTGGCGGTCCTCAGATTCGGCCAGCACGTCTTCCGGCCGGACGAAGCCCCGTTCGACCAGCAGCGTGCCGTCCGTATCCAGGCTGACGAAGGCACCGGCCCGGGCCATGTCCGCCGGATCGAAGGATACCGGGGGTTCTTCCAGCGCCTCAATGGCCTGCTCGATTTCACCGAGGCGTAAGTCGACTTTCTCCGGGAACTCGTCGGCCTGCGCGTATTCCGCCTCGATGGTTTCCTGCTCGCTGTGCAGCGCAGTCAGACGGGTGGCTTCTTCCTCCGAAATGGCAACAGGCGTGCCTTCGATCTCCGCGAAGTCCCGTGTGTGCCCCCAGGGGAAGGACAGCGCCGTTTCGACCCATTTCCAGCCTTCGGCGCGGATCTGTTCGGCCGCGCCAGCCAGTTTGTCCATCACCAGCCGGTCGAGAAGAGTGGGATCGTCCAGCCAGCCGCCATCGTCAGCCTCGAACAGGTCGCGCATGACATGGCCACCGGCAGCGAGATAGGCGTCCAGCCCGACGAAGCGCACGCGGCGATCCGATGCGCGCACGGTTTTTTCCGTCAGCATGCGGCGGATCAGATAGGGCTCGCGATTGTGGCTCTGGGCAATAATCTCCCAGACCTGCTCCTGCCGGGCATGGTCATCGCTGATGGAAAAGGCCATCAACTGGTCGAGCTTCATGCCATCCTGCTCATAGATCTCAAGCAGCTTGTCTGAGACGGTCATGAGCCGCAGGCGCTGCTTGACCACGGCTGGCACGACGAAAAACACGGCGGCGATCTCTTCCTCGGACATGCCCTTCGCCAGCATGTCGCGAAAGGCGCGGAACTGGTCCAGCGGATGCAGGGCCACGCGCTGGACATTCTCGGCCAGGGAATCATCCTCTGCGAGAATGGCCGATCCGGCCTCGCGCACGACACAGGGCACCGAGGCCGTCTTCACCAGTTTCTTCTGCGTCACCAGCAGTTCAAGGGCGCGGAAGCGGCGGCCGCCAGCCGGCACCTCGTAGGAACCTGTCTCAGTCCCGTCATCGTTCAGGACAGGGCGGACGTTGAGGCTCTGGAGCAGGCCGCGGCGTTCGATGTCGCGGGCTAGTTCCTCGATCGACAGGCCGGCCTTCACACGCCGCACGTTGGACTGCGACAGCACCAGCTTGTTGAAAGGGATATCACGGGACGCATTGAGGGCGATTTTCTGGATGGCGCTCGCCATGGCGGAACACTCCGTGACAGACGGGCGGAAGCCTCTCTCCCACCCCTGAATCCGTCACGAAAACCCCACTTTCCTCTTCCTCTCTCCCGGCCCCACCGGAGACCAGATCGCATCCGCGGAATGGCACGAACACGACTTTACGGAAGCTCTCTCTGCGCCAGTCGATCTGCGATTCGACACGCACCACGGCAAATTGCGACTATTATAGTCGCTATCTCACCAATTTGTGATAGCGCCGACCACGATAGCCGTGAATGTTCGTGACTATCCCGAAGCCCTCTTCCTACGATCCATCTCTTTGTTTCCGTGTATTTTTCTGTTCACGTATAGCCCGTCCGACATCCAAAGTGCCGTCAGAGCCAGGCAAAGGTCCATGCAGAAAGGACGGGAAGATGGCACGCCAACGCGATACGATAGCTGGCAAGCTGCGGCTCGTTCTCGACGCCCCGGACGCCAACGTGACACCATTACGCAGTGGAGCCGATCCGCGGCTGGTCAGTCTGGTCCGGCTTCTGGCCCGTCAGGCCGCGCGGGATTTCGTCAACGCTGAAGTGGAGGCCGCGAGGCGACGCGATCTCCAGGATTAGGGAGATGGGATTGTGAAAGTCGCGCTCTACGCCCGCTATTCCTCCGAGAACCAGCGCGACGCCTCGATCGAGGACCAGTTGCGCCTCTGCCGGCTTCACGCCGAAAAACAGGGCTGGACGATCGTCGACAGCTATACCGACCGGGCGATCTCGGGCGCCTCCCTGCTCCGCCCCGGCATACAGGAACTGATCCAGGATGCCACACGCGGCCGCTTCACGATCGTGCTGGCCGAAGCCATGGACCGGCTGTCACGCGATCAGGAGGATATCGCCGGCCTGTTCAAGCGGATGACCTTCTCCGGCGTGCGGATCATCACCCTTTCCGAAGGCGACGTCACACACCTGCATATCGGCCTCAAGGGTACGATGAACGCCCTGTTCCTCAAGGATCTTGCCGAGAAGGTCCGGCGAGGGCTGCGCGGGCGGGTCGAGGACGGCAAGTCCGGCGGTGGCAATTCCTATGGCTATGACGTGGTGCGCCAGTTTGACGCGAAGGGTGAGCGCATTCGCGGCGACCGGACCATCAACGAGGACGAGGCCCGTACGGTCAGACGGATCTTCACCGATTACATCCGTGGCAAGTCGTCGCGCACGATCGCGATGGAACTGAACCGGGATGGTGTTCCAGGCCCGCAGGGACGCGAATGGGGACCGTCCACCATTCATGGCAATCGGGAACGCGGCACCGGCATCCTCAACAACGAAATGTATGTCGGGCGTCTGGTCTGGAACCGGCTGCGCTATCTGAAGGATCCCGATACCGGCAAGCGCGTCTCACGCCTGAATCCTGAATCCGAATGGGTGATCCAGGAGGTGCCTGAGTTGCGGATTGTCGCGCAGGATCTGTGGGATGCCGTGAAGGCGCGCCAAGCCGAAACAACCTTCAGCCAGCCGGAACGGGGCAACGAAGCGCTCAGTGAGCGGCGCCGTCCGCGCCATCTCTTTGCCGGGCTCATCCGCTGCGGCTGCTGTGGCGGTGGCTACAGCATGATCTCGAAAGACCTGCTCGGCTGCTCGACGGCGCGCAACAAGGGCACGTGTGACAACCGCCTGAACATCCGTCGCGACGCGCTGGAAGCATCGGTCCTAAGCGGACTGCGGACGCATCTGATGGAACCGGAGTTGTTCAAGGAGTTCTGCAACGAGTTCACCCGCGAGGTGAACCGACTGCGCATGGAGCACGGCGCCGATTTGGTGGCCATGAGAGCAGAATTACCTCGTATTGATCGGGAACTGGCAAAACTTCTAACGGCGCTCAAGGCTGGCGGACCAATCCAGGCAATCGTCGACGACATGAAGCGGTTGGAAGCACGCAAGGCCGAAGTCACAGAGCGTCTGGCCAACACGGAGGAGCCGCCTCCCCTTCTCCATCCGAGCATGGCGGAGATCTACCAGCAGCGGATCGCGTCTCTCTATGAGAGCCTTCAGGCCGAAGAGACAAAGACCGAGGCAGCCGAACGACTGCGCACACTCGTCTCAGAGATCACGCTTCAGCCGGCCGACGGCGAACTGGCGATCGTCCTGCGCGGTGACCTAGCGGCGATCCTGCAGTTTGCGGCACACAAGAAAAACGCCACGGTCCATCCGGACAGTGGCGTTCTCGATGCGTTCGTATCGCAAGTATCGTTGGTTGCGGGGGCACGGTCTGGCCGATACCGACACACGCTCGAAATCGCGATTTGAGTGGCTTGGAAAAGGACTGGGACAACGGAATTATTCGCTTCCCACATTTTCAGGCGGCAACCATCCGTTCGCTCGATAGTACTCCACCATTTTCTTGACGATAGCTTTTGCGGTCCTGTCCGCGTCTTCATGGCCGTCGCTCAACGCCTCCTTTGTGATGGCACGCGCGCTGTGGATGCCAAACCCGATCGGGTTCCAGGCGCTGACGATGACCCCAGGCATGGAACCGCTATCGGCCTTGACGGTAAAGTCCAGAAGATCCGTCAATTGTGTTCCACGTTCATCATATAATATAATATGGGATTGCAGGCGGCTTTTGCCGGTCCCGAAGCCGACCAGTTCACGCGTCCAGGCACTGCCAGCCTGGAGTGTGCCGATATCGACCACGAGCGCAAGTTCACCACCGTTCGCATGAGGCGTCGCCTCCGATGGGTCGGCAGGGTAAGCGACGATATGTGCCTTCTCCAGGCTTTTCGCCAGGCCAGCGGCCAAAGCCTGCGTGTTGCGATCCAGGCGCGGTGCATTCTCCGTCGTCCGGGGCATGCTGGTCGTCACGGTCACGGCAACCGGGGCGACAGGTTGTCTATCGGTCATGGTCACGGGATTCTGGACGTGAGCGCCGGCACAGGACGTGAGGAGCAGAACCGCTCCGATCACCGGGAATTTTCCTGCGACCGCCGTGGAGCGGCCCTTCAAAAAGAACGGCGTCATGGTATCGGGCGCGCCGGATACACATAGGCAGGAGCGGGCGCTACGATGACCGCAGGCGGATAGACGACCGGGCGCGGTGCGACATAGACCGGATAAGGATAACCGTAAGGATAGGGATAAGGATGCGCTGCCGCACCGATCGCGGCACCCGCCGCGACGCCGGCCGCAACAGCCCCCGCCCCGCGCCAGGGGGCGTAGCAGCAGGGACCGGGCACCGGGTGAACATATGGGCCGGGCGTATGCACCGCAGCCACGCCGCCATGCGGCCCCCAGTAGGTCGCTGTTCCGGCTCCGGCCGGAGCGGCGAAAGCGATGGAAGCCGCGATGCTGATGGCGCCACCAAGCGCATGAGAGATTTTTGACATTCTTTTCCTCCAATATTCAAGGTCGCTTTGTTTTTCTTCAGGACTGCGGATGCCAGTCGTCGGGCGTCAGATATCCTTTGCCGCTGGTATCCATCTGGGCGAATTTTTCGTCGAGCCGTGCCTTCTGGTCCTCGGGCGCGAGCCGGCTGAACATGGCGGCGCGCATGCCGCCGGACGACGCCATCCGGGCCTTGGCAAACGCCTCGAATTCATCTTGCGAGATGTGCCCGTCGTGATTCGCATCAGCTGCCTGGAAGCTCGCCATGCGTCGGTCGCCGGAACCGTCCTGCGCGAACGCCATGTCACTCAGAGCCGGTCCGACCATGCCCAGGATGAGAGGTGACAGAAGAGCAAAAGCTCCGATCCTGATCGCGAACTCTTTGAAAGCGTCGAACATGCTGACCTCCGTTCGATTGTCCAATGCTGTTACGGACGGAGAACCGGAATACGACAGCGTCGACACGAATTTTTAAGGACCGACAGGCACCGGGTAGATCACGGCTGGTGGCGGATAGGCGATAACGGGCGGCGGTCCATAGGCCATCGGTGGTGGGGGCAATTGCTCGCCATGGCCGACCATGCATTGGGCATACGCGCCGTCATAACGATGCTGGAGCGTCTGGCTGGTCTGCCGCGCGCGACCCGCCCCGATGACCGAACCGAGCAGGAGGCCGCTTCCCGCACCGATCGCTGCGCCGTTCCCGGCGTTGCCGGTCACGCTTCCGAGCAAAGCGCCCGAAGCGGCGCCGACGCCAGTGCCGAGAACGGCGCTTTTCAGGCCGCTCGATGCAGCACCCTGCGACGGCGTCTCGCCCGTCTGCGTCTGTGCGTAGAGACGGCATTGGGCGTCATTCTTCTGGAACGTCGCGAAGTTTTCGTCGGGACGAGGCATGACCGCGAAACTCGGTGCGACCGGAGCGGGCGAGGTGCATGCCGCAAGCGTGAGAGCGCCAAGCAGGGGGATCACGGTCCGCCCGTAGGAGAAGAGTGGCTTACGCGTGGAGAATTGTCTTTGAAACATGAAGCCTGACCCACCAGGGTTGAGGTAGAAACCATGGTCGCGCTGGCGACCATGCGTTCTACGGACGACGGATCGGCGTCCCCCGGATCAGGCGTTTCAGCTGTATCCTTCTTCGTCAAAAAATGGATCAGAGATCCGGCCGCTGGTGTGGCGCGGCATTGACCAGCGCACGACGCCCCGCTGGAGACAGACGGCCCATGGCCTCGACCAGAGCGTCACTGAACGTGCCGACGAAGACATTCCACGCGGCCCGCCATTGTTGCATGGCGGCGCGTGTCGCCACCGGGTCGAATTGCGGCGCCAGCAATTGACGGTCGATTTCCGCGCGGGCCAGCGCGAGGTTTTCCTGTGCCTGGGCATAGCGTGGCGCTTCCTGGCGCAATACCGTGCGAAAAGCCTCCGCGTCCTTTGCATCGAGCCGAGACGTCACATGCTGCAGAACGCGCATGAGAACAGGTGCATTACCCTCACGATGGCGCAGATATTGACCGCCGACGACGGCAACAAGAAAGAGATTCAGCAGAAGCGAACCGACCAGCAGCCATCGGCGAGGCCCGCCGTTCGCGTCGTAAAAAATCATGATCCGCCACCACTTACTGGAATCACAAGTAGCGAATTGAACAGGTCGCCCGCCCCGCCGGACGACTGCACCCATCCCAGCCACAGACCACCTGTCACGGCAAAGGCGCAGCCGAGTACCAATCCCGCGCGACGGACGACGACAAGGCCGTCTACTGTCATCGCCCAGGCTGGCTGCGCGCGTGGCCGATGGAAAATAAAGCGCCGCCATCCACGCGATGGGCTCATTTTCCCGCTTTGCTCAGCGATCCGCCCGGCCACGCCTGCGCGCAGGCGCGTCAGGGCGGCATGCGTGTCTTCATGGGCGCTCAGGGCATGCAGTTCCGCGTCCTGAGCGTCGAACGCACGGGCAATGACGGCATCCACCTCCTGCTGTTCCCGCAAGACGGCACGGGCCTCCGGAGACTGTGCGAGAAGCGTTTCCGCCAGTCCACGATCGGCCGCAGACCAGCGGGAGAGATCCGCGCCGTAGCACTCCGCCAGAGTGCGGAATTTTTTCTGCGTCATCATGAGCTTTGCTCCCCTTCCGTGCGTCCATCCTTCCCCAGCGTCTCCCGCAGGAGCGCCCGTCCCCGCGCGAGCAGCCGTTCCACCGCCTTGGCCGAAAGCCCCATGCGGCGTGCCGCTTCCGCGCCGGACAGACCTTCGTCATACACCAGCGCCATCGCCGCCCGTTGCCTCGGCGGTACCGCCTGAAGCGCTGTGACGAGCGCCTGGCGTTCCTGTATCGCATCCAGACGGCTTTCAGCGGACGGTCCGTCATCGGTCATATCGAATCCTTCAGGCAGCGGTTCTGGCTGCTTCCGGCGGGCAAGATCTATGCTGAGATTGACGATGACCCGGTAGAGCCAGGTGGTAAACCGAGCGCGCGAACCGTCGAAATCGCGCGCGTGACTCCATGCCCGCACGAAGGCGTCCTGCACCAGATCCTCTGCCGCTTCGACATTGCGAGTCAGGCGACAGGCCGTGCGCAGCGCATACGGACCATGCCTGAGCACGATCTGATCGAACGCGTCACGATCCCCCATTCCCGACCAGCGCAGAAGATCGTCATCGGACGCCTCGCCATAGCGCCGACGCTCATCCGCCATCGACCGATATCCCGCCCCTGTGTGGCTTGGAGCCGCGCATTCGGCAAGCTGCACGCCGATCACCCTGCTGAAGCGCCATCCTGTCATGCCATTCCGCCGTGTCCGCTGTTGGCGATGATACGGCGAATGATCGACCATCCCCCGCCAGCGGACCAAAATTTTC
Source organism: Gluconobacter sp. R75690 (assembly GCF_015244525.1). Lineage (NCBI taxonomy): Bacteria > Pseudomonadati > Pseudomonadota > Alphaproteobacteria > Acetobacterales > Acetobacteraceae > Gluconobacter > Gluconobacter sp. R75690. The sequence goes on from NZ_JABCQB010000011.1 coordinate 91,330, forward strand.
CAACCACGCATTTTTTTACGCTGGAACCGGGGGAGCAAGCCTTACAGACCGTAACAATGGCATGACACACGCTCATCCTACCTTAGTGATCCGTGGCACGACATTCGCCAAAGTCGCCAGCATGCTGACGTTGCTGGTCCTCGGTGGCTGTGCAGGTGCCACGGTCAGCCACCGCCAGCCTGGCGCCGTGGTTCCGTTCGCCGCCCTTTCCCCGCCGGACGTGGTATTCGTCGCAGTGACGGGACCGGACGCCACGATCTCCCAGGCAGACGCTACACTGGCATCCAGCCTGATCCCGGCCTTACGGAAGGCGGGAATTCCCGCCGCATTGCAGATGCCCGGTATCTCGGACCCGGCATACCCGATCTTACGTGTAACGCTCGCGAGCGTCGATCCGGGTAACGCCATGGAACGCACGATGATCGGTTTCGGTGCGGGACGATCGACGCTCGCCGCCCATATCCGGCTTGACGATCCGCGTCGCGTCGATCGCGCGCCGGCAACCGCCTTCGACATCAACGCCGACAGCGGCCGCAAGCCCGGACTGATCGTGCCCGCGGCGGTGACGCTCGGAACGGCCGTCCCGATCCACATGGCGATCGGGGGTGGCCTCAACCTGCTGCTCGGCCGCCGGCAGGGAACGGACGCCGATCTGCACAACGCGACGGGTGCCATCACGCGCGAAGTTCTCGCCTGTTACCGGGCCATGGGCTGGAGTGTCCCCGCATGAGATTTCCCCGACCAGGATCTCTGCGCGGGCAAATGGCGCTTCTGCTCGGCGGAAGCTCGGTCGTCATGCTGGCAATGGCGGCGGCAGCGTTCCTGACGCTGCGCACTGAGGAACCAATGCCGCCGCCCGGTCCGTGGCCCGACGCCATCGGCATCGCCACCACGCTCCGTGCGATCAAGGCGGTTCCGGCACCGGACCAGTCCGCTATCGCGTCGTCGCTCTCCACGCCCGACCTGATCGTCGTCCTGAACACCGACACGCCTTGTCGGCCAGAAACGGACGTTTTCGCGACACGGACCCTGCGGCGCGCTCTCTATGCACTGGAGATGCCTGCCACGCCGGCACCCCTCGTCATGAATTGCGCAAGTGACGTCTGGCGCCCGGGATTTACCCATGTCAGCTTCGACGTCCCGAGGGCGACTTTTCTCGTCCGCAATTACGCCCGTGTCAGCGGGCCGGGCATGATGCTGGCGACGCTGCCCATCATGCTCTGGATCGGAACGATTGCCGCCGGCACTGCTGTACTGCTGCTATGGTCGGCATGGTCTATCCGCCGCCCGCTGGGACTGTTGGCGGACGCCGTATCGCAGTACGAAGCTCAGGATCGACCCGCACCGATCGATGAGACGGGGCCATCCGAGGTCCGGGGCGTCATCCGCGCATTCAATGCGCTTCAGGAGCGTCTTGCCCGATCGAGTGAGGCACGGATCTGTGCCCTCATGGGTGTCGCGCATGATCTTCGCACGCCCCTGACTCGCCTCGCATTGCGGGCGGAAATGGGTGACGAATATACGCGAAGGGAGGGAATGAAACGGGACATAGGCCTGATGAAACGCATGTTGGACAACGCCATGTCGCTGTTCCGAGGCTATGACGAGACTGAAGAATGGCAAGTCGTCGACCTTGCGGCCCTCTCGCAGGAGGTGAGCGCCGACTTCGTCGCCGTGGACCGCTCGGTGCGGAACCTGACTGAATACCCGATCCTCCTGCGCTGCCAACCATTGGCCATGACGCGGGCACTCGGAAATCTGATCGAAAACGGATGTCGGCATGCGAGTAACGTGTCTGTCACTCTGCGCGAAGAAGATTGCGAAGTCGTCCTGGAAGTCAGCGATGATGGTCCTGGGATGCCTTCACGGCAACGGCGGGCGGCACTGCTGGGAGACACGCGAAAGGTTCCGGATCGCGCCGATTTCGACGGGCATCTTGGTCTCGGCTTGCCGATCGTCGCTGAAATCGTTCGCCGACATCAGGGGCACATGGCGCTGCTCGATGCGAACCCATGTGGCCTCATTGTGCGAATTGTTCTGCCCCGCACGCTTTCTTCAGGTGCGTCGCGGCGGGACACATGGGGGATCGCCGGTACGCCGACATGCTGCGCTCCGATGTCAATGACGGCATCGCCGTTGCGCATTGATGGCGCAACGGGTTGATTCGGCTCCGATACTAAAAAATATCACGATGAAGGCATTGAAAATGCAGAGCGATATCTTGATTGAAGAGAACAAACAGGTCGTACTCGACTTCAACATGCAGGTGATCGTGGCGGGAAACAGGGGCGCCTTCGATGCGCTTATGAGACGAGATTTCGTCAATCGCTCGGCCCCGCCCGGCGTACCTGATGGTCGGGAGAGCCTGTGGAATACCTTCGAGAATATTCTTCGTCCGGCATTGGGAAACCTGACCGTGGAAATACACGACCAGATCGCGGAAGGGGACAAGGTCACGACGCGCAAGACCATCAATGGCGTCCATATTGGACCCTTCATGGGTGTTCCCGCGACCGGCAAGCCCGTCACCATCAACGTTATCGACATCGTTCGCGTGGAACAGGGGCAGTATGTGGAACATTGGGGAATCAACGATCTCACATCGGTTCTAGCTCGATTGAGTAATCCCGCCTGATGCATGAGCGACACGATGCAGCACGGCCGGAGGCCATATGTTCGAAAACGTCGCGACATCCCCTCAGGACAGTGATTCGGCCAACATACCGGCCATCATTGCAACGGCGAACACCAAGCCGCCACCTTGCGCGAGCCCCAGTGACACGATCGCCGGTCCAGGACATAACCCCGCCAACCCCCAGCCGATCCCGAACAATACCGCCCCACCGATGAGGCGGCGATCGATCGCGGTTCGGGTGGGCAGGTCGAAATGTTCGGTGCAGACGGGCCGACTCATCCTGCGCGACAGACGATAACCCAGAAAAGAGACAGAGACCGCGCCGCCCAATACGAAGATCAGGCTTGAGTCCCACGCTCCGGCGAGGTCGAGGAATCCCAGCACGCGCGTAGGATCGACCATACCGGACAGGGCGAGGCCAAGGCCAAACAACAGCCCACAGCCTAGGGCAACGATGATGCTCACGATCCACCCCCTATCAGGTGCCGGGTGACGAACACGGTGATAAACGCCGTGATCATGAAGGTGGCGACGGCCGCCGCCGAACGCCTGGACAGGCGAGCCAGTCCACAGACACCGTGCCCGCTGGTGCAGCCCGATCCCAGCCGCGTACCGAAACCGACCAGCAGCCCAGCCAACACGAGCACGGGCCAGGACGCGGCGATATGGACAGCCGGCCATCTTCCAGTAAAAACTCGATAGAGCGGCCCGGCCAGGAGGAGCCCCGCGATGAAAGCGGCGTTGCCGGCGGTCGCGCGGTTCCGGGGTCCGAGAAGGCCTCCGAGGATGCCGCTGATGCCGGCGACCCGCCCGTCGAGCAGCAGGAAGAGCGCCGCCGAGAGGCCGATCAGCATGCCTCCGCAAGCCGCCTGGATGTCATGCGCCCAGTTCATGCGCGTCTCCTCCTGCCTGTGCTCACGGCAGCAGGCGGCGCGCGCAGGCGACGGCCAGCAGGTAAAGCGCAAGATAGAGCGCGGGAATAAAGAAGATGATGCGTTCCAGATCGCCCAACATGATCAGATCTCCCGTTCCGAAGCCTGTTCATCCTGCGCATCGAGCAGGATGGCGCCGGCGCCGGCGATGAGGATGATCATCACCGTGCCGACTACCCAGGCGAAATACCATGGCCCCTGGTCGCCGACAAAGACGGCGAACAGAAGCGAGACGACCAGGGCGACGGCCAGCCCGGCCAGGCGCATGATGTTCATGACAGGGTCCTTAGTAGCTGTGGGTATCGTGGATGACGTCGGCTGTGCGGACCTTGCCGCGCATGACGTAATAACACCACGATGTGTAGGACAAGATGATCGGCACGAAGATCGCCGCCACCACCAGCATGCAGGCCAGCCCGTAGGCGCTGGCGGTGCTGTTCCAGATCGTCAGGCTCTGGTCCGGCGTGGTGGCGGAGGGCATGAGAAAGGGAAACATCGCGGTGCCGACGGTGCCGATCGTGCCGATCCACGACCCCACACCGGTCCACCAGGCAAGGACCGGACGGTCGGCGCGCACCATCAGCGTGCCGAATAGCATGCAGGCGACGCCCAGAAGCGGGATCAACCACAATGCCGGGTGGGCCTGGAAGTTTTCCAGCCATCCGCCGGCGCTGACAGTGACATGCTGGCCCTGGATCGGATTGGCGGGCATGCCGGGATCGGCATCGGTCAGGCGGAAGCCGTTCAGGCGGCTGATCCACACGCCGCCGGTTGCGAACAGGATTGCAGCGGCGATGCCGCCGCGCATCGCATAGCGCCGCGCGCGACCGTGGATCGGTTCCTCGGAGCGCAGCATCAGCATGACTCCGCCCTGATAGACGCTGAGGGCGACCGACATCAGGCCGCACAGGATCGCGAACGGATTGACCAGGTAGGACAGGAACGATTCGTCCTGGTAATACTGGCCGGTCCAGCCGAAATGATAGCCCACGCCCTCCAGCACATTGCCGAAGGCAGCACCGTAGATGAACATCGGCAGCGTGCCGGAGACCAGGAACGCGACGTCCCAACTGGCGCGCCAGTGCCGGCTGTCGGCCTTGGAGCGGTATTCGAACGCCACCGGCCGCAGGATCATGCTGAACAGCAGCAGGATCATGACGACGTAGAAGACCGAGAACGAGGTGGCGTACAGCGTGGGAAAGGCGGCGAAGATCGCGCCGCCGCCCAGGATGAACCACACCTGGTTGCCGTCCCAGTGCGGGCCGACGATGTTCAGCGCCGTGCGGCGTTCGCCGTCGTTGCGGCCGACGAAGCGCAGCAGCGTGCCCACGCCCATATCCATGCCGACCATCGTGCCCAGCCCGATGAACAGGATGCCGAGGATGGCGGCCCAGACCAGTTTCAGAATTGCGTACGAGTCCATTTTACGAAATTCCCTTACGAAGACAGGGAGGAGGCGATGGAAAACGCATCCTTCCGATCGTGTGCGACGATCAGGTGCGGCCCTTGCGCGCCATGCGCGCCGTGATCGGGGCCGAGGCGGGCGTATTTGAACATCAGGAACAGTTCGGCGGCGATGAAGGCGGAGTAGAGCAGCGCGAAGCCCGCCAGGGAGAAGATCATGTAGCCGACGCTGTGGCTGGAGGCCGACAGGAACGTGGGCAGGCGGTTGAAGACCGTCCAGGGCTGGCGGCCGGCCTCGGCGGTGATCCAGCCGAATTCGGTGGCCAGGATCGGCAGCGGGATCGACCACATGCACAGTTTCAGCAGCAGCCGGTTGCGTTCCAACCGGTTCTTCAGGCTGACATAGGCCGACAGGGCGAAGACGGCGAAGAACCACAGCGACAGGAACACCATGATCCGGAACGACCAGAAGGTGACGAACACGTTCGGCAGGATGTCAGGCTCGGTCTGTCGCACCACGCTGTCCATCTCGGCGGCGGAGATGGCGGTGACGTCCTGGCCGGGGGCGTGGCGCATGGCCAGGAAGCCGAAGCCCATGTCGGCCTCATGCGCCCTGAACAGCGCCAGGTCCGCCGGGTCGTGCCCCTGGCCGTAGCGGCGCAGCGCCGACAGGGCCTGGATGCCCGATGCGATGCGCGGGCCGGCCTGCTCTTCCAGTTCGGTCATGCCGGTGATCGGCGTGTCGAAACTGTGGGCGACCAGCGGCGTCAGCACGAAGGGGACGCCGATTTCCAGATGGTTTTCCTGTCTGGCGTCGTCGGGCAGGGCGAAGGCCAGCCACGGCTCGAACGGCGGCTTGCTGGTGTGCCACAGCCCCTCGATCGCGGCGATCTTGGTGGGCTGGTGTTCGTAGTCCAGCCGGCCCAGCACGTCGCCCAGCGTGATGACGGCGACGGTGGAGATGATGCCGAACAGGGCCGCCATGCGGAAGGAGCGCGCGGCGAAAGCCTTGTGCTGACCACGCAGGATATAGAACGCGCTGATGCCCATGACGAACATCGCCGCCGAGACGTAGCCCGCGACCGACGTATGGACGAACTTGGCCTGTGCGTCGGGGTTGAAGATGACCTTCACCACGCTGTCGAACTGCATCCGCATGGTGTCCGGGTCGAAATGCGCGCCTTCCGGCATGTTCATGCTGGCGTTGGCCACCAGAATCCACAGCGCCGACAGGTTGGAGCCCAGCGCGACCAGATAGGTGATGGCCAGGTGGGCGGGACGGCTGAGGCGGTCCCAGCCGAAGAACATCAGCCCGACGAAGGTGGATTCCATGAAGAACGCCATCAGGCCCTCGATGGCCAGTGGCGTACCGAACATGTCGCCGAAAAAGCGGGAATACATCGACCAGTTGGTGCCGAATTCGAATTCCATCGTGATGCCGGTCGCGACGCCGATGGCGAAATTGATGCCGAACAGCTTGCCCCAGAACTGGGCCATGTCCTTGTAGATCTGCCGGCCGGTGACGACGTACACCGTCTCCATCGCCGCCAGCATGAAGGTCAGCCCCAATGTGAGCGGCACGAACATGAAATGGTAAAGTGCCGTCAGCGCGAACTGGAATCGCGACAGGTCGACGACATCCGGATTGATAAGCTCCACGCTCAATTCTCCTGATTTCTGCAATCTGGTCCGCGCGTTTTCGGCGCGGGGGTCATTGTCGTGTCCTGGGACACGCGGCCGCCGTCATGTCATTGCGGCCTCCTGCGATGTGTCGCGACGTCATGGAAACCGCGATCGGTCATGGCGATCGCCCGGTCCAGAAAGGGCAGGATGGCCGTGCGATGCGTGATGCACAGGAGCGTCGCATCCGGCGGCAGGGAGGCCATGAGGGCGGCCATCACCGCTCGTTCGGTCGCCGCGTCCAGCCCCTCGGTCGGCTCGTCGAGGATCAGCCAACGGGGACGGCGCAGCAGGACGCAGGCCAGCGCCAGCCGCCGGCCCTGGCCGCCGGACAGGCGCAGCCCGGCCTCGCCGATCAGCGTGTCCAGGCCGGCCGGCGCCTGGCGTACGAAGGCGGCCAGTTGGGTGGTTTCGAGCGCCGACCACATCGCGGCTTCATTCGCCGTGGGGCAGGCCATGGCCAGGTTACGGCGGATGCTGCCCTGGAACAGGTGGGCGTCCTGCGCCATGATGCCGACCAGGCCGGGCAGCGCGTCCGGGTCCAGCGCGCGTGCTTCCACGCCGCCGAAGCGGATCGTGCCTTCCTGGTAGGCGTGGAAGCCGAACAGCAGGCGGGCGAGCGTGCTCTTGCCCGCGCCGGACGGCCCGACCAGGGCCACGCGCTCGCCCTGGCGGATGGTGAGGTCGGCGTGGCGCAGGACCCAGTCCTCGTCCGGAGCGTAGCGCATGCCGACCGCGCGCATGTCGAGGTCCAGCGGGGCGACCGGGAGCAGCGACCCGCCGCTTGACGGAGGCGGCAGGGTGCAGGCCGCGCGCATGCGCCGGGCGGCCAGCCTGGCATGGTGGGCCATCTGGCGCGCCGCCGGCAGCGGGGCCACGCTTTCGAATGCCGCCAATGCCCCCAGACCGAGCATCGGCAGGCAGGCGGCGGACAGGAGGCCGGCATGCAGGGCCGTGGATGCGCAGGCCAGCACGCCCAGCGCGGTCAGCATGGCCATTGCGCCGGTCAGGGCCCGCGCGCCGCCCTCGATCGCCGCCAGATGCAGGCGGGCGTGGCGGATCGCCGCCTGTCGGGTGTCGAGGCGGCGGCGCATCGCATCCTCCGCGCCCAGGAAGGCGATCTCGTCCGCGCCTTGCAGGATGTCCACCAGGTCGCCGTGCATCGCGTCCTGCTGGGTGGCGATGCGGGCGGTCGCGCGATCCGACAGCCATCCGGCCGCCAGCGGCAGGAGCACGCCGCAGGTCAGCAGGCCGGTTGCCAGCACGAGGCCGGCCGAGGGGACGAAGGCGCCGACGAGGCCGACGGAGGCCAGTCCGCAGATTGCCGCCGTGACGAAGGGTACGCCGGCATCCAGATAGGCATGGCCCGCGCGCTCGGTGTCCGAGACGAAGCGGAAAAGCTGTTCGCCGCTGCGCTGGCGCGACAGGTGCGCGGGCGGTTGCCGGACCAGCCGGTCGAAGCTCCGGGCGCGGATCTGGCCGACCAGGCCCAGCGTTGCGTCATGGGTCACGACCCGTTCGCCGTAACGGGCCAGGATGCGGAGCGTGGCCAGGAACCGGACGCCCGCCGCCGGCAGGGCCATGTTGAAGGCGTGGGCCGCCACCAGCCCCACCAGCCCGGCGGTGGCCGCCGCCGCCAGCAGCCAGCCGGACAGGGCCAGCAGGCCGATATTCGCCAGAGCCGCCAGGCAGGCCAGGGCCAGCCCGGCCGCCATCCGCCGGCGGATTGGCCGTGTCGGCGCGAACAGGGGGGAGATCTGGCTCATGCTGCCGCCCTTTCGCTGGCGGACAGGGGGCGGATCGTGCCGTCTGCGACCGAAAGCAGGTGATCGGCCTGCCCGATGATCGTCTGCCGGTGCGTCGTGACGATGACGATCCGCCCCGGCACGGCGCGCCGGATGGCATCCGCGACCCGTCTTTCGCTGTCCGGGTCCAGGTCGGATGTCGGTTCGTCCAGGATCAGGATGGCCGGATTGCGGATCAGGGCCCGCGTCAGGGCCAGGCGGCGCGCCTGCCCGCCCGACAGGCGGGCGCCGCGTTCGCCGATGGGCGTATCGAACCCCTGGGGCAGCGCCTCGATGAATGCCAGTGCGTCGGCCTGTGTCGCCGCCGCGCGCAATTGGGCCAGATCGGCGTCCGGAGCGCCCAGGCGCAGGATGTCGGCAATGGTGCCGGACGGCAGGCAGGGGCATTGCGGCACCCAGCCGATCCGGTCGCGCCAGGGGCCTGCGAGCGGCTGCCCCGCTTCACCCTGCGCGACGATATCGCCCGCCGACGGGGCCAGAAGGCCCAGCAGGAGGCGCAGCAGGGTCGTCTTGCCGGCTCCGCTTTCGCCGACCACCACCGTCAGCGCGTTGCGGGGGAACTGGCAGGAGGCATGGGCCAGGACCGGCGCGTCGTCGGTGCCGTAGGTGGCCGAGAGATTGATGCAGGCGATGCCGGCGACCGGCCCGGATGGCGGGGGGGATGTGTTCGTGGCCGCCATTGGCGCCTGAGGCAGGGCCAGCAGGGCGGCGATGCGACGCATTGCGACGGTCGCGTTCTGGCGCGCGTGATAGCTGGCGGAAAAGGCGCGGAGCGGCATGAAATATTCCGGGGCCAGCAGCAGGACCAGAAAGGCGGTGCGAAAATCGGCTTGGCCGGACAGCAGGCGTGCGCCGAACACCACCGCGACCAGGGCGATCGACAGGCTGGCGAAAAACTCCAGCGCCGCCGAGGTCAGGAACGCCACCCGCATGACCGACAGGGTGGTCCGGCGATAATCGTCGGCCATGCGCCCGACGGTGCTTGCGGCCTGGTGCGCGTGGCCGAACAGCCGCAGGGTGGTCATGCCCTGAAGGAAGTCGAGAAACCCGTTCCCCAGCAGCAGAAGCTGGGTCCATTGCCGGTCCATGATCGCCTGCGCGCGATAGCCGACCAGCGCCATGAACAGCGGGATCAGCGGCCCGGTGCAGGCCAGGATTGCGAAGCTCCAGCCGTCCAGGCCAGCCACGCAGCCCAGGATCATCAACGGCATGACGACCATCATCGCGGCGCGCGGCAAGTAGTGGGCGACATAGGGCTCCAGGGCGTCGATCCCGTCGGTCAGGGTTGTGACGGTCTCGCCGGTGCCCAGGCCGGCCATGCGTGGGGAGCCGACCCGCAGCAGGTGGGCCAGTACGTCGGCACGCAGGGCGGCCGTGACTTTCATGCCCGCCGTGACGGCGGCCATGTCCGCCAGCCAGCCCAGGATCGCGCGGCCGGCCAGCAGGGCCGCCAGCCAGCCCGCGCGGCCGGCTTCCTGGCCGAACGGGTGGGCGTGGAAGGTCAGGTTGTCGACGATGCGTGCCAGGACGACCAGTTGCAGCACGAGCATGGCCGCCGCCGCGCCATTCAGGACCACCGCCACGCCCAGCCAAAGGCCGGCGCGCGATGCCAGGCCGCTCAGCCCTCTGTCCGCCGTCCGCATGGGTTGCGCACTTTCACCTGCCGCACGGCAGGATTGGTAATACTTTCATGAGTTATGAAAGTGTAATTTAATATAATTATGAAATTATATGCGGTCAAGGGACCGTGATCGCGTCCCATGCGGAGCTGCGGCCTGCGTGGTGACGGATGGAATTGGGTGGAGTGGGCGCGCGGACGGCCGCTGGCGTTCGCGTCGCACCTGGTGGGCGGCGCGAACGTGCGTTCTGTCGTCAGTATTTTTCGAGGTCGTCCCTGGGGCCGTTATGTGGCCCCGTTGGGATGCCTGGGGTTATTCCCGGCTGGTTGTCGCGCCGACGCGGGCAAAGACGGCCCCGGCTTCCTCGCGCGCGATGCGGGGCGTGTGGGTGATGCCGGGGTGGCTATGGGTGTCTGTGCTGGATTGCGTTGGCCGCATGCCCAGCAGGAGGCGCACCCATTTCTCTTCTTCGGTGTCGGCGAAGCTGTAGAATATGGCGCGGGATTCGCGTTCGGTGCGCAGGATGCCGGCGCGGCGCAGGATGCCGAGCTGCTGGCTGAGGACCGGCTGGCCGATCCCCGTGCTGCTTTCCAGTGCGCTGACGGCGCGGGGGCCGTCGAGCAGTTGGGCCAGGATCAGCAGCCGTTGCGGCTGGGCGAACAGTTTCAGTCGTTCGGCCAGTTCTCGGGCGCCGTCCGCCGTCAGAATGGTCACGCGCGGGCGTCCGGCCGGGTGCGCATGAACCACGCCAGGCCTGCTTCCGCTGCGTCCTGCTGGGTCTGGACGGCCGGCAGGACCGTATCGTGGCCCGGTTGCCAGCCTTCGGGCGTCAGCACGTCTTCCGTCGAGACTTTCTGCAATGCGGCGACCAGGCGCAGCATTTCCGCCACCGAACGGCCGACAGACATTGGGTACCATGTGATGGCGCGAATGATGCCGTCGGGGTCGATGACGTGCACGGTCCGGACCGTGGCGCTGCTTTCCGCCGTCAGGTCGAGCATGCCGTAGGCGCGTGCGATCGCCATCGACGGGTCTTCGATGACGGGGAAGGGGATCGTGACCCTGAACTGGGCACGGATGGCCTCGATCCACGCCAGGTGGGCGGGCAGGCTGTCCACCGACAGGCCGACCAGGGCGCAGTCCAGGGCCTGGAACTGGTCGAAGGCCGTCGCGAAGGCCAGAAATTCGCTGGTGCAGACAGGTGTGAAATCCGCCGGGTGGGAAAACAGCAGCACCCAGTGCCCTCGCAGGTCGCTCAAGCGCAGGCGTCCATGCGTGGTCCGCGCGATGAAATCCGGGGCCTCGTCGCCGATTTTCGGCAGGGATGCGGGCGCGGCGGCGCAGATCGTCGAATCGGAGTCGGTCATGATTCCTTTCATAAATCGCCCGCCAGCCTTGACGCAAGGATGTTTCATTATTAAATAAATTGATATACATTAGTTAAGAATTTTACTTAACAAATGGGAGGCCGTCATGTCCGATTCCGCACTGGAAACCGCCATCGCCCAGGTTGAGAAGGTCGAGCGGGGACAGGCTCCTGCCCCCGTGGTCCGCTCGTTTTTCGATGAGGCGACCTTTACGGCTACGCATGTGGTGCATGACCCCGCCACCCGCCAGGCCGCCGTCATCGACAGCGTGCTGGATTACGAGGCGGCATCGGGCCGGACCAGCCATACCACGGCGCAGAAGGTCGTCGATTATGTGCGGGCCGAGGGGTTGGAGGTGCAATGGCAGCTCGAAACCCATGCCCATGCCGACCATCTGTCGGCGGCCCCCTGGTTGCAGGCGCAACTGGGCGGCAAGCTGGCCATCGGGGCCGAGATCGTGCGGGTGCAGTCGGTCTTCGGCAAGATCTTCAATGCCGGCACCGAGTTCGCGCGTGACGGCTCGCAGTTCGACCGGCTGTTCCATGACGGCGACCGGTTCGCGATCGGCGGGATTGAGGCGATCGCCCTGCACGTACCCGGCCATACGCCCGCCGACATGGCGTTCGTCATCGGCGATGCCGCCTTTATCGGGGATACGCTGTTCATGCCGGATTACGGAACGGCGCGGGCCGATTTTCCCGGCGGGGAAGCGCGTCAGCTCTTCCGCTCGATCCGTCGCCTGATGGCGCTGCCGGACGCGACGCGCGTGTTCCTGTGCCACGACTACAAGGCGCCCGGTCGCGACCATTTCGCGTGGGAAACCACGATCGGTGCCGAGCGGCGGGACAATATCCATGTGCATGATGGCGTGGGCGAGGATGCCTTCGCCGCGATGCGGACCGCGCGCGACGCCACGCTGTCGCTGCCGAACCTGATCATGCCTTCGGTGCAGGTCAACATGCGCGGCGGGCGCATGCCCGAACCGGAATCGAACGGCACCCGTTACATCAAGATTCCGATCGACGCGCTCTGATCGCCATTTTCCGCACGCCTTTTCTCCATTCTCCGCCGACCGGGAATTCCGATCCATGTCCTTTCGTTTCCTGACACCCCAGTTTGCCGTTTCGCCCCAGCTTTCCGTTGCCGACGTGAATGCGGCGGCGTCGGACGGTTTCAGGACCATCATCTGTGCCCGCCCGGATGGTGAGGGGGCCAGCCAGACGCCCTCCGCCGAGATCGAACAGGCGGCGCGCTGCCGGGGGCTGGATTTCCTCGCCATTCCCGTTCGTTCGGGCAGCCTGCCGAGCGACGGGGCGGTGGAGGCCATGCGTGCTGCGCTGGAGCGGATGCCGGGCCCGGTTCTGGCCTATTGCCAGGGCGGGAACAGGGCGGCGCGGCTCTGGGCCCTGGCGCAGGCGGGCAGCATGCCGGCGGATGCTATCCTGGCGGCCGGCCGGACGGCGGGGGTCGATCTGTCCGCGCTGGGCGACCACCTGAACGCCGCGCCGCATGTGCCGCAGCCGGCGACCGGGCGGCCGGGTGCACGACGCTTCAACGTCGTCATCGCGGGTGGCGGTGCGGCAGGACTGGCCACGGCCGCGAGCATCCTGCGCCGCAGGCCGGGTATTGCGCTGGCCATCGTGGACCCGTCGGCCACCCATTATTATCAGCCGGGATGGACCATGGTGGGGGGCGGCATCTTTACGCCCGAACAGACGCGCCGCCCGGAAGAGGGGCTGATTCCGGCTGGGGCGACATGGATCCGTCAGCCCGTGGCGGGCTTTCTGCCGGAGGCGCGTGAAACCGCGCTGGAGGACGGGACGGTGCTGTCCTACGACGTTCTGGTGGTGGCCACCGGCCTGACGCTGGACTGGGCGGCGATTCCGGGCCTGGAGGAGACGCTGGGCAGGAACGGCGTCACCTCCAACTACCGCTACGATCTTGCGCCCTATACCTGGCAACTGGTGCAGGGCCTGTCGCGCGGCAGGGCCCTGTTCACCCAACCGCCCATGCCGATCAAATGTGCCGGGGCGCCGCAGAAAGCGATGTACCTGTCCTGCGATGCCTGGCGGCGGCGCGGCGTGCTGAAGGATATCTCGGTGGGTTTCGACACCGCAACGCCCGCCCTGTTCGGCGTCGCGGCCTTCGTGCCCGCGCTGATGGCCTATATCGAACGCTACGGCATCGACCTTCATCTGCGTTCGAAGCTGGTGGCGGTGGATGGCGCGCGGCGCGTGGCGACTTTCGAGCGGGCGACGGAAGGTGGGTCGGAGCGGGTCGAGCAGACATTCGACATGCTGCATGCGGTGCCGCCCCAGGTGGCGCCGGCGGTGGTCAGGTCCAGCCCGCTGGCCGGGGCTGACGGGTTTGTGGCCGTCGATCCCGCGACGCTGCGGCATGCGACCTTTGCCGATGTCTTCGCCCTGGGGGACGTTGCCGGCACGTCGAACGCCAAGACGGCCGCCGCCGTGCGCAAGCAGGCCCCCGTCGTGGCGGTCAATGTGCTGGCGGCGCTGGACGGCAAGGCGCCCGTCGCGACCTATGACGGGTATGGCGCCTGTCCGCTGACGGTGGAGCGCGGGCGGATCGTGCTGGCCGAGTTCGGTTACGGCGGGCGGCTGGCGCCGACCTTGCCGCTGTGGCTGCTGCGCGGCACGCAGCCGACGCGCCTGGCATGGTTCCTCAAGGAGAAGGTCATGCCCCAGCTCTACTGGCGGGGCATGCTGCGCGGGCGCGAACTGCTGGCCGCTCCCCGGAACGCTTCAGGAGCGTGACATGCCGCCCGACCTGACACATCTGGCGCTCGAGGTTCTCTCCGGTGCGGTGGTTGGCTTCACGCTGGGGCTGATCGGCGGCGGGGGGTCGATTCTGGCCGTGCCGCTGATGGTCTATGTCGTCGGTGTTGCCAACCCGCATGTCGCCATCGGCACCAGCGCCCTTGCCGTTGCGGTGAATGCGCTGGCGGGGCTGGCGCAGCACGCGCGCGCGGGCACGGTCAAATGGCGCTGTGCCGCAATTTTCGCCACCTGTGGCGTTGTGGGGGCGTTCGGCGGGGCGACGTTGGGCAAGGCGATGGACGGCCGTCGCCTGCTGCTGTGCTTTGCGCTGCTGATGATCGTGGTCGGCGTTCTGATGGTGCGCGGACGGCGCAACCAGGGGTGCGCGGGGGCCGCCTGCAATCGTGAGAATGTAGGCCGCGTCATGACCTATGGCCTGGGGACGGGGGCGCTGTCGGGCTTTTTCGGGATCGGCGGCGGGTTTCTGATCGTGCCGGCGCTGATCGCCTCCACCGGGATGCCGATCCTCAACGCCATCGGCACCTCGCTGGTCGCCGTGGCCGCGTTCGGGGCCAGCACCGCTCTCAGCTACATGGCATCCGGCCTGATCGACTGGAACCTGGCCGTGCTGTTCATCGTCGGCGGTATCGCCGGCAGCTTCGGCGGGATGCGTGCGGCGCGGGCCCTGGCCGGTACCACCGGCGCCCTGACTGTTTTCTTCTCTGGCGTTATTTTTTGTGTAGCCACCTATATGATTTGGCGCAGTTTCTAATAGGACGATCCATGATCGCCCGCCTAAGAGTGCCTTGAAGCAGATAAGCGCATGCGCGCAAAGTACGAAGCTTGCGCTTCCTTCTGCAATATCGCCGCGACGTGCGCTCACTTTATGAGCCCGTACCTGCCTCCTTCCGCCCTGCAACATCCCGCACCCGCTCGTTA
Source organism: Gluconobacter sp. R75690 (assembly GCF_015244525.1). Taxonomy (NCBI): domain Bacteria; kingdom Pseudomonadati; phylum Pseudomonadota; class Alphaproteobacteria; order Acetobacterales; family Acetobacteraceae; genus Gluconobacter; species Gluconobacter sp. R75690. The sequence goes on from NZ_JABCQB010000011.1 coordinate 106,488, forward strand.
AGGAACCGCTGTCCCCTCGCCAGCCGCCGGACGAGCACCTCATTGAATTGGGCATACATGTCCGCCGCCCGATCCCTGGCGGCTTCGTTTTCGTTCGCCGGGATGGGAAGCTGATGCCTCATCCAGGCACGGGTATAGAGCGCGAACGCCTCGCCCAGCACGGCGACAGCCTCGTCCACATCGTCGATCCGCCGCCCGAGCCGGTCCAGACGCTTCGACAGGGCGGCATCCCGGCGTCCATCGTCCTCGCCAGAAACCAGCGACAGCACCGCCGCCTCGATCACCGCCGATTTCGACACCTTCCGGCGCTCCGCCAGCGCCTCGACCTGCTTCAGCAGGCCCGGCTCGAAATACACGTTCATCCGCTGCCGTCTGGTCATCGCCGTGTTCCCGATCTGGAGGTCCGATGACAGAGTGCGCTGAAATTTTCCCGACGCAAGTCCCTGATTGGTCGGCATAGTACCGGGGCGTAGCCAAGCGTAAAATTGGCGGCTTTTGTCGGTGTTTGTCAGAGTTCCGGAACGACTCGTGATACTTTCCCGCTACAGGCCAAGGCCCCTGCCCCGTCCCAGTTCCCAGGAGATGCCGCCATGCTCATCCATGGAAATGGCCATCTCCTTCTGGTGCTGTCTGCCGATCTCCGGCCGCCAGGGCACCAGCGAGAATTCATGCCCGCTCTCCAGCACCGCGAAGCGCCCGCTGGCCAGATCGACCGGGCCTTTCATCGTGCCCTGGATGGTCTCGAAGCGGTCGAGGGGTCGCCATAATTTCCCCCGCTTCTCGGCCATAGCCTGCCCGACCCGTTCCACTTCCCGCCCTTCCAGCGTCGCCAGCAGGTTCTTCCGATAACGGACCATGCCCTCCGGGGTAAGGCTGGCATCGCCACGGTCGAGCAGCGCCTTTTGCCGTCTCGCCAGCGCGTCACCGACTTCGCCTCCGAACCCGGCCTCCACCCGGTCGCCCTCACGGCTTATCCCGGCCACCAGACGCCGGTCGAGCCAGGACGCCCCATCTGAGCCGATCTGCGCTTCCAGATCGAAGGCCGACAGCAGCCGCACCGTCGCCTTCGGCGCACGGGCGGCGTCATAGGCGATGGAGCGTTGCTGGAAGTCTTCCGGGATGCGCCAGCGGTCGGCCTCCAGCCGCTCCACGATCCCCGCCCGACGTAGAGCCTCCAGACGGCGGATATGCCCCTTGATCAGGTCTTCCGGGTTACCCTTGATGCTCCAGCGGTCGAGCTGCATCCGCTCCAGATGGGCGGAAGGGCGATAGATCCCATCCTCGGTATGGGTGAGGATCGCCCGGTCGGATGGGCGCGGCTTGTCGGGGACCGGGGCCGCCGCGATTTCCACGATCGCGCCACCGGGGATGTCCTCCATCTGGGCAGGATCAAAGCCGCGCAGATGATGCACCCGCCCGTCGATCCCATCGACCACCAGCGACAGCTTCTCCCCCAGTTCTTCCGTCAGGTGCCTGTCCACCAGCCGTCCCGTCACCGGCCTCTCTGGTACCTCGCCATGAAGGCGGAAATGCGCCGGGTCGCGCGTCGGCGCTGTTCCCTTGTCGCGCGCCTTCAGGGCGCGGTGCATCTGCCGCGTGATGTCGTCGCGCTCACCGAGATTGCGCAGACGCTCTTCCAGCCGGTCGTCGAGCGTCCATCTCCCCGGCTCCGTCTGGCTGGCCAGTCCCATGCGTTCAAGCTTCGCGAGGCGCGACAGGCGCAGCCGCCGGTCCACCAGATCGGAGGTCGGCGTCTCAATGCCGGGGCGCATGTCGAGATGGTTTTCTGTTGCCTGATCCAGCAGGGCACGGTCGAGGCGGGTGAAGCGGCCGCGGTCGATCTCGGTTTCCAGCTTCTGCCGCTGCTCGATCTCGGACACGGGACCGAGTTCCAGCGTCGCGAATTCGGAGGCGCGTTCGCGAATGCCGTGGGTGATGTAGCCGCCATCGATGACGAGGTCTTTGCCCTGGTCGTCGCGGCCATTGACCACGACATGGACATGGGGATGGGCGGTGTTGAAATGATTCACCGCCACCCAGTCCAGCCGTGTGCCGAGATCGGCTTCCATCCGCGTCATCAGGTCGCGCGTGAAGTCCGTCAGATCGTCCAACCGGTCGGCGTCTTCCGGTGAGACGATGAAACGGAACTGATGCCGGTCGTCCGCACCGCGTTCGAGGAAAGCTTTCGCATCGACGCGGTCGGTCTCCGCACCATAGAGGACGCCACGCTCGCCGTCGCGGGACGTGCCATCGCGCTGGATGTAGCGCAGATGGGCGGCGGCCCCGCCTCCCTTCCCGGCCTGACGCACCACACGCGCCTTCACGGCCACACGCCGGGAACCAGGAACCTGATGCCGCCAGCCGGCGATCCCGCGCGCGCGGACGAAGGACGCGCCCCGCCCGCGTCCCACGCCACGGGTGGAACCGGAACGCGCTGCGCTCCCCGAACGCGAGGTCTCACCAGACCCGGAAGAGAAGCGGCGGCCACTGCCGCCGCCTGCCCCGCTGCCGCCCCTCTTTCCAGGGTTCAGCGATTGCCGACGAACTTGGGTGCGGATGCCCGCCAGAAAGTCGGCGCGACCGCGCGCAGCACCGCCCTTCGAGCGGATGCGTCCCGGTCGGGGACGGAACGCGGTGTCGTCATCCTGCGCCATGGCCAGACCTCACGGAAACCGGGCTTTTCGGGAAGGAGTGCCGTCAGAAACGGCGGGAAACCCTCACTCATGAAAAATGACGGCTCAGACACCAGAAATCCAGAGTGCCACTCGAAATATCCCTAACCCCATGTGCAGACAGAGAAAACCGCAGGTCAGGACCGGCTGGAGTGCCGGTTCCTTTAATCTTGCCCTCACGTTTTTTCCTCTTTTCGGCCCCTGAATTCCACTTTTCCGAATCTGATGGCCACTTCCAGCCTGACCAGGGGACTGGCAAAACCTGCCACAGATTGCCTCCCGACACCACGCGAACAGGATGATGACACGCTGCGCCGCGACCTGTTTTCGGTGCGTCTTATGACATGCCGTGAACACGTCAAAGTCATGCGCCGGACACGATCGAAAGCGACATCCGCGCATGACTGGGGACCGTCAAACTGGCGACACTTCCCGCGACGATGACCCATCGGTCAGCCTGCGTTCGTCGTGCATCCGGACCGCCTGTCCACCACATGCGGGTGGTGTTTCGGATGCGGGAAAACTCGTGTCACTGAACACCGGATCGTTCGTCGAAAGGGTGTTCGAAGGAGCGCCAAAGGCGACCGGAAACAGATGCGGCGGCGCAGCCGACGCCTTCCGCTCGCGGTACGGAGTGCCGCGTTGTCCCGGCCAAAAACCGATGCGACAGGAGTATGGAAAAGCGGGCCGGAAAGAGGAGGAAAAGGCACGGGCAAACGTCAGTCGGCCAGACGCGGACAGCACGCTCACTGCAACGCGCGACGACGCAGCCATGCCCGATGCCGTGCTTTGGTATAGGGATCGGGCTGCTGCCGTGCCTCCAGCCGATGGTGTAGGTGACGCCAGTAATCGGGACTGACTTCGACCGGATCGATGTCCTGCGCCTCGACCGCGTCGATCGCTTCCAGCACACGCTGGACGCGCGGCCATGAAGTCTGGTGCAGCAACACCTCGCCGCCCGGTCGCACGCATGGGACGGTCTGGTAGTCTTCGCCGGAGCCGACCGTGCGCACGATGTCAATGTGCGATTCAACCGTGCCATACTCGTTGGCGGCCCAGCGGACGAAGGCGAACACGCTGCCGGGCGCGAAGCTGAGCATGCGCCGTTGACGGTCGAGGATCGTGTCCGCGACCGGCCGCCCGAAGCGCAGCCAGCGTTCGACCTGTTTTTCGATCCACGTCAGTTCGACCGTCGTGATCAGGCCGGACGGATCGTCGGTCATCGCCTCTGTTTCCTCTTCACGGCCTACTCGTGCGCCAAAACGGGCATTGTCGACAATCTCAGCTACGAAAGCACCCCGAGTTTTACGACCATGTTCCGTGAGGCTCTATAAATCTCCCCGGGCCAGCACCTGGCGGAACGCCACAGGTATCTTTGACAGTCGTTTGAACCGGAGCATGAAGAACGAAAGATCAGGAACCTCATGCATAGATTATCAATCTCGTGTCGGTTTCACGAAGGGTAAATCTCTCTGTTTTGATACAGGAATGGGATAAGAGTCATGAACATGTGGCCTGTTGTCACATCTGGGAACACGACTTATCGCGGCGCACCAATGGCAGGAAGATGTCATCGACGATCTGGCGGATGGCGTCGTCAGAGAGCGGCTGGAACGTCATCATCATCTCATGCCGGGCCAGATCGAGCGGAAGCGATGCGATCCGGGGTGTAAGACGGGCTGGGTCGATCTCGCCCCGTTCGATGGCCCGGCCGATGACGGCATGGAACTGGCTGCCGTCCACGATGCGCGCCCGTATGTCGGCGAAGCTCGACCGTTCGGCGACAAGATCCTTCTGCATGTCGAAGAGCAGTTGCAGGTCCCGCGACCCGGCGCGATCCGACATGCACCGGAGAAGAAGGCAAAGTTCCTCCCGCAGACTGCCCTTATCCGGAATGACGATATTGGCCTGGGCGAATTTCTGCGCGAGTGCGGCCGCCGCGAGCGCCGTGCGGCTCCGCCAACGCCGGTGCAGCACCGGACGGCTGGTTTCCGCACGGCGGGCGACATTCTCCATCGTCAGCCCTTCATAACCGCGTTCCATTACTTCGGCCCAGGCGGCCTCAAGGATCGCCTCTTCCAGCGCCGCACCGCGTCGACGTGTCCGCCCTCGAACTCTCATGGTGCTCCATTAAGATGCATTGCGAATCTTATTGCTTCTCCTCGCGTGCCCTATAAGATGCGCGAGGAATCTTATCTATGAGTGGATATCATGAGCACGCCAACGATTCCAGCGGGTCGCCGATCCGTCCTCATTTCCGGCGCCAGCATCGCGGGACCAGCGCTCGCCTTCTGGCTCGATCGTCATGGGTTCGACGTGACGGTGGTCGAGCGGGCACCGACGATCCGGACCGGCGGATACCCGATCGACGTGCGCGGCACGGCGATCGACGTGGTCGAGCGTATGGGCCTGCTGCCCTCGATCCGCGCGGCCCATATCGCCTCCCGCGCGATGACCTTCGTGGATGGAGCTGGAAAAATCATCGGCAGCGTGCCGATCTACGAGGCGATCGGCAGCGACACCGACCGCGATGTCGAACTGCCGCGCGGCACTCTGGCAACGTTGCTCCATGACGCGACCCGAAACGGTGGCGTCGCGTACCGTTTCAACGACTCACTCGACACCCTCCATGATGACGGTGAGGGCGTCGATGTCGGGTTCGCCAGTGGCCGGCAGGCACGATACGATATCGTCATCGGCGCGGACGGGCTGCACTCACGGACGCGTCGTCTGGTCTTCGGCCCCGAGGAGCCGTTCAACCATTCCCTTGGTTTCTGCTTCAATCTCTTTTCCATGCCAAACGACAGGGGCCTGTCGCATGGCGGGATCGTTCATGCCGAGCCAGGACGCACGGCCGGTATCTGGGCGGTTCAGGACAGCCCAAGGGTCTTCGGCTTTCTTGCTTTTGCGACGGAGGAAGCGCCGGTGTCCGCCAGTCGTGACGCGCAGGAGCAGATCCGGCGTACGCGGGAAGCCTTCGCCGGCATGGGCTGGGAGGTTCCGCGCATGCTCGACGCGATGGCGCAGGCTGATGATCTGTATTTCGATTCCGTCAGTCAGATCCGCATGCCGCACTGGTCGAAAGGGCGAGTGGCACTGGTGGGCGATGCCGCGTTCGCACCGTCGTTCCGGTCAGGCCAGGGCACCAGCCTGGCGCTTGTTGGCGCGTATGTGCTGGCAGGCGAACTGGCCACCCATGACAACCCGGAAGATGCGTTTGCCGCTTATGAGCGTGTTGCGCGGCCCTTTGTCGAGGCGAACCAGGCACTGGCGACCGCTGACAATGGGGCGTTCTTCCTGCCCAGGACGCAGAAGGATATCGAGACGCGCAACCGGATCCTCGCCGAAATCGAGCGGAACGGAGCGGTCGGCGTATTCGATGACACTAAACAGGCGGTGCATAGCGCATTGCGTCTGCCGGACTACGCGTCGGCTTCGCTACGGTAAGACAGGACGGTTCTGAGCTTGTCGGCGTCGGCCGGTGTCGCGGGATTGTAGACGACCAGGGTCAGGTCCGGCCGGCCATCGACCGAGAATGTCGAGTGTTCGAAGGCGAAGGGGCCGAGGACTGGGTGATCGATGTGCTTGACGATGTCGGTGGGTGCCTCGGTGACGCTGTTCTCATGCCACATCGTACGGAATTCGGGGCTGAGCCGGCAGAGTTCCGTTACCAGGGGTGTGATCTCGTCCGCTGCCCCGGCGCGCGTCGTCTCGATCCGGAAGGCGCCGACTACGTAGCGTGCCATGCTGTCCCAGTCGGTTTGCATGGCGCGGGAGCGCGGGTCGAGGAAGATGATCCGCAGGATGTTGCGTTCCGCCGGCGGCAGGGCGCTGTAGTCCCCCAGCATGATGGTCGCCGCCCGGTTCCAGGCCGGCACATCCCAGGTCGCGGTCCGGATCAGCGCCGGACTGGGATCCAGTGCGTCGAGCACACGTTGAAGGCGCGGTGTGACGCTGCCGCTCCTGCGATACCGCGCATCGGGCGGCCGACCGAGGCCGAGCAGGAACAGATGCTCGCGCTCGACATCGGTCAGCATCAGGGCGCGCGCGATCCGGTCCAGCACGTCGGCAGACGGGGCTCCGCCGCGCCCTTGTTCGAGCCAGGTGTACCAGGTCGGGCTGATGTTGGCCCTCTGCGCGACCTCCTCGCGCCGCAGGCCGGGCGTGCGGCGACGTTCCAGGGGAAGGCCGAAGGCGACCGGATCGAGCCGTGCGCGGCGGTCCTTCAGCCAGGTGCCGAGCCGCTTCTCGACGTGCTGGTGTTCGTTCATCCTGTTAGTCTTTATAATACGATAAAGTCACTACTTTAACAGAATAGGGCATGGACCGAGATTTGTCTTCATCTGAAAACGGGAGACTTAGCTCATGCGTATATTCGTCACCGGCGCCACCGGATTCATCGGGGTGCCGACCGTAAGGGAACTGATCGCCGCCGGCCATGAGGTACTTGGTCTGGCCCGTTCGGAGGAAGGGGCTCAATCGCTCGCCGCCATCGGCGCGGACGTGCTGCACGGGTCGCTCAATGATCCCGATATCCTTCAAAAAGGCGCATCAACGTCGGACGCCGTCATTCATCTGGCCTTTATCCATGACTGGTCGAATTTCGCGGCGAGTTGCGAAACGGATCGTCGCGCCATCGAGGCAATCGGGTCCGCGCTTGCCGGCTCCAACAAGCCGTTTCTTGCCACGGGCGGTCTGGCGGGATTGGCCCTTCCGGGTCAGGTGGCGACCGAAAAGGATGTGATTCCGTTGGATTTCCCGTTCCCGCGCGTGTCCGAACAGACAGCGCTGGCGCTGATCCCGCAAGGTATCCGTGCTTCGGTCGTGCGTCTGCCGCAGGTCCATGACCGGGCCAGGCAGGGGCTTATCACGCCGCTGATCGAGACGTTCCGCCAGAACGGCACCTGTGCCTATGTGGGCGATGGAAGCAATCTCTGGCCGGCGGCGCATGTTCTGGACGTCGCCCGCCTTTACCGGCTGGCCATCGAGAAGGGTGCGACGGGTGCTGCCTGGCATGCGGTGGCCGAAGAAGGTGTGGCGATGCGCGATATCGTCGAGACGCTCGGCCGCCGTCTGGAGCTGCCGGTCCGTTCCCTCTCAGCAGACGAGGCACCCGCCTTCTTTGGGCGCTTCGCGATGTTCGCAGGCTTCGACATGCGGGCCTCCAGCGCACTGACGCGGCAGGTATTGGGATGGGAGCCGACCGGTCCGGGACTGATTGCCGACCTTGCACAGCTCGAGATCGCGAACTGATGTCTGTGGGGAGGGACGAGTTTTCATGAGCGCAACAGGAACGGTGCTGGTGACGGGCGGCACAGGCTATGTCGGGGCGCGATGCATCATCTCACTCCTGGAACGTGGCTATACCGTCCGGACCACGGTGCGAGACCTTCGCCGGGAAGCCGAACTGCGCGCCATGATCGCGAAGGAAGTCGATCCCCGCGACCGGCTGCATGTCTGTACCACCGACCTTACTGCCGACCGCGGCTGGGACGAAGCCGCGAAAGGCGCGCGCTACGTCCTTCATGTCGCCTCGCCCGTGCTGGTGCGGGCGCCGAAAGATCCGGACGAGCTGATCAGACCAGCCCGCGATGGCGCAGCCCGGGTGCTGCGGGCCGCGATCAGGGCGGGCGCGGAGCGTGTGGTGATGACGTCGTCCGTGGCGGCTGCAAGCCGCAGGGTCGGTGGTCCGGACTGTGAATGCGACGAGACCGTGTGGACCGATCCCGACGCCCCCGATGTCGATGCCTATACGCGCTCGAAGACGATCGCCGAGCGCACGGCCTGGGAGATCATCGGGGCCGAAGGCGGGGCGACCACGCTGGCCGTCGTCAATCCGTCGGTCATTCTGGGACCAGTGCTCGGACGCGACTTTTCGCCGTCCATCGGGCTCGTCCAGCGGTTGCTGGCGGGCAAGGTGCCGGGCCTGCCACGGCTCGGCTTCGATTTCGTCGATGTGCGCGATCTTGCTGATCTGCATCTTCGGGCCATGACCAACCCGGCGGCGGCGGGTCAGAGATTCATCGGCGCGGGCGAATTTGCATGGATGGCGGACATTGCCAGAGTCCTGAAAGCCGCGCTTGGGCCGGAGGCAGCCAAGGTTCCGACGCGCGCCTTACCGGATTTCGTGCTGCGCCTTGTGGGCTTCTTCGATCGCGATCTCGGCGCCATGAACGGCTATCTCGGGCATAAATATACCTACTCTTCCGCCAAGGCGCAGTCCGTCCTCGGCTGGAAGGCCCGGCCGCTGGAAGAAACGGTCGTCGATTGCGGCCGTAGCCTGATCACGATCGGAGCCGTTTGAGGCCCTGTCACGATACACGCTCATACCCGGATCAGACGATCAATGCAGTCTTCCTCCACCTCTTGCTGGCGCTATTTACCCAGCCCATATTCCTGCCGTCGTCCGACACTGCTTAACAGACACGGAGGATTCCAAAATGCATTTTTCTCGTATGATTCAGGCCGGCGCCTTTGTTGCTACACTGGCCTGCTGCGCGGCTGCACTGCCTGCGCAGGCTCAGGATGCGTTGCGCGTCGTTGATGCACGGGGACACCAGATCGGTATCCTGGTCCCGGTCCAGGGCATCGCGACGACAGCGGCACTGCCTGATATCGACATGTTCGAGGCCGTTGATCGCATGATGGCACGCAATATGGCTCTCATGGAGGCGGTCGATCGGACATTGGGCTCGCGGCTGGACGGCGTCCTGCGCGCCGTTCCGGCTGTTGGTCATGACCTCCCGAAACAGAGCATGTCCTGGCAGCGTTTCGAGGCGGTCAGCACCGGTGGACCCACCGCCTGTACGCAGACAATCACGATCACATCAAACGGTCAGGCGGCGCCAATCGTTCATGTGTCACGCACCGGAAGCAAGTCCTGTGCCGCGCTCCCCGCGTCGATGGCAGTTGACAATCCCGGAGGTCAAAAGACTGGTTCCACGGCTCTGACGCCCGCCGTCGAGACGCGGACGGAAGTCCCGACAAACGGATACGCTGGAAGCGCTCTCTAAGACAGGTGGTGGCCGGAAAACCCCGAGCCACCATCATAGAAGGAAAATATATTGATTTTCTGCGATCATCGCTATGACGGTTAACGAAAATCAACAAAACCCATGTAATTTCTGTCTGCAACACCGCCACAGAAAATAAATACAAATAAAAATAATAAACTTATTCATGAAAAAAATCTGCATTTCGTGCCCTCTTGACGAGGCAGGCATCTCTTCCAATCTTGCTTTCGCTGGACGCCATCGGGTCCGGCATAGGCTCTGTGAGCCAGACAACTGAAGTCCATGTTGCTTTAATCGGAGGATGTGGATGTCGACGCTGAAAGGACTTTATTCCCGCTATCGCCGCTCCCTGCGCACAGCCGCCCGGAGATGGCGCAACCGACTGGAGGGAGGCGTATCATGGTAACGCGCCCCCTTTTCGGAGACGATCCGCTCGCTCCGCGTGCCCTCTCCGTGCTCCGCCGCCTCGGTCATGACGGACGTGGCGTGACGCTGACGTCTCTGGTGGCCCATACCGGTATACCGGGGATCAGACTTCGCTCCACGCTGGAACGCCTGGTCCAGGCTGGCGCGGTCGCCCCTGCCGGGTGTGATCCCCTGGCTTCTGATCTCGCGTTCCGTCTCCCCATGCGGGCAAGAGCCGCACCGCCAGTTCCGGTCGCGGCGTAAGGCACTGACCGCGCCGGGTAGATCAGCAACGCCTTCTCCGAGCGGAAACGCCGTCTTTTCTGGAACGACCGCACGAATGAGAGGGTGGAGCGGGGCCTTCCATCGGAGGCCCCGCGTCTCTGAAGGTGAGGTCGAAAGCAGAGAGAACAGGGAGATGTCGAGTTTTATCCATTTTCTCAACCTGAAGGCGCTTCAGGACTATTGGAATAACCATCCTCCCGTGCCCCGTTCACGGGGGACAATTCGGCCAGTTTGGTCGCACTCCGAGGGAGACACTGAGCAAGCGGAACAGACGGCCAAGCAACCTCTGCGCCTTCGGCAGAGGGAGAGACCACACGTCGCTGTCGGTCTCGTCCTCATGCTGCTGGTCGGAATGGCCTCGCAGGCATCGGCTCATGCGCCGCATGATGTGCTGTCGTGCGAGACAGAAAAGCAGCCGGTGAACATTCCATCCATGCCACTGGCCCGCGCCATCGAGATATTGGGCCGGCAGACCGGGTGCCCGGTCCTTGTCGACCCGATCCTTATGGACGGCCGGACCTCGGCAGCCGTCAAGGGCGCCTATACGCCTCAGGCCGCCCTCCTGCATCTGTTCGGGTCCGTGCATGTCGACGTCACCGCCACTGTTTCGGGCTTGAGCGTCAGCCCTCTGGATGCGACGGCTCTGATATCGGGCGACACGCGGGCCGGCCTGAGGACTGCATCATGACTCTTCGCGCGGACAGGCCGAACAGAATTATGTCGCTTCCGACCGTTCAGATCGACACAGAACTGGCGGTCCTGCTGGCCGACTATCTCGGCGACCAGGAAAAAGACCAGGGATATGACGGCCTCATGCGTCGGGCGGCTGACCACCGGATTTATGATCGGATTTCTCGCTGGAGAACCGCGTCATATCCGGAAGCGACGACCGTCGCCGTGGTCAGAAGACTCCTGCCTGTCGCTGACCGCACGCACATGGCCAAGGCCCTGGGCTGGTCGTTGGGAGACCTCGAAAACCAGCTGACATCGGCCTTGCCAAAGGCCGTGCGAGATCATGCCAGAACATTGTCCTGTCGCCTGCCACGCTGGCAGCGGCTTTGAACCGGATGTGCGCCGGAAGGGCCACGAGCCCTTCCGGACACTGATTCAATCCGCATGGGGGTCCGCATCCACATCCGAGGGATCGAGCGGTTCGACCAGTCTTTCCTTGTCCGGATCAATTGGTGGCTCCTCTTCGTCAGGCGCCGGACGCGGGCGCTGTTCCTTCTCCGGAGAAGGAAGCGGAGGCGGTTCGAACGGGCGGTGAGCGCCCATGATCTGTAACGTATCCTGCATGGGGTATTCTCCATCACGGAAAGAAAAATCAGACCCAGGACGTGGGAACTATAACTCAATTCATAGATGGGAAAACGGCTATGGAAGACCTCTCCATGAAACGTTCCTGGCAGAGCAGGGACTGGTCTCGTTTCATCAAGCTGTTCAGGGGCCTGACATTCTACGAGCGTTTTGAACAGGCGGTCATTCTGACCCTGATTGCGCTCATCATGCTGGTCACCGCCATCGCGACGATTCATCTGATCGGCGCGGTATGGCATCTGGTCGTCGATGTCGGAATCGATCCGATCAACCAGACGGTCTTCCAGGCGATTTTTGGCGCGATCTTTACTGTTATCATCGCTCTTGAGTTCAAACACTCCCTGCTGGTCGTTCTTGCCCAGCATGAGAACGTCATCCGGGTGCGGACCATCGTCCTGATCGCCCTCCTGGCGATTGCCCGCAAATTCATCCTGCTGGATCTGCATGATGTGACTGCCATGGAACTGTTCGCTCTCTCGGCGGCTGTTCTGGCGCTGGGCGTCGTCTACTGGCTGGTCCGCGAGCAGGATGCGCGTGTCGCGCGCGATGCCAGGGAACAGGCGCATCTCGAAGATAATCCTGCGGCCGGCTATGAGCCTGAACGGTCTTCATCCTGAAGAATCGAGGTAAAGGCGGTCTATAACGCCGCCTTTACTCAATCCCCACTACGTCCCGTGCGATGAGGACGTCTTCTTCGCCGTCTCTGACCCTGACGGTGCCAGATGATCTGTGTCGATGGGCCGGAACGGCGGAATGGGTTGTCCGGGATAATAGACCGGCCCCTTGTAGTTCTGATCCAACTGGCTTGCGTTCAAGCTGTCGACCAGCATATCACCTGTGCCGTCTTCGTAATGAGTGCGAGCCCCGGTTTTGGGGATTGTGGACGTTCCCTCAGTCGCCCTCGCATCGAACGATGTTGCAGCCGTCCGGACAATATCACCAGCATGTGCGACCGACTGGCTCAGTAGAGACAAGCCCAGAGCAGCGCACGACAGAGATATTTTCATCCTCTTCATGCTCATGACCTTTCGAGATTCTTCCCCGGCCGGATGAATGGCCGGGGAAGAGTTTTCGTCACGCCATCAGGCTGCCTCTTTCCGCACCTCGATCTGGGGCACGGCTTCCTCCGCACGTGTTGTAGAGGACGTAATCGCGATACGACGCGGCTTCATCGCTTCGGGTATCTCACGTTTCAGGGTAATGGACAGAAGTCCGTTCTCGAAGTGCGCACCGGTGACTTTCATATGCTCGGCCAGATCGAAGCGGCGTTCGAATTCTCTGCCCGCAATACCCCGATGGAGATATTCGGCGGCGCTTTGCGGCTCCAGCGCCTTTCGTCCTGTCACGACAAGAGTATTACGCTCCTGTGTGATCGTAAGGTCATTCTCGGCAAGTCCGGCAACCGCCATGTCGATCCGGTAATCATCCTCACCGGTCTTGACGATATCGTAAGGCGGCCAGTTATCGACCGTCGGAATCCGGCTGGCGAGATCAAGGGCATTGAGCATTCTGTCAAAACCCACGCTCGAACGGAACAGGGGAGCAAAATCAACGGTGGCTCTCATAGCCATATCCTCCTTTGAGCAACATGGACACAAGATCAAAACTGATAGTTCTGTCTGCCGACCCCTTCGGCGGCCGGCAAATTCAATCTGGGAACTCCGTGCATGGTGTCAAGAGGCATCAAAAATGCAGAAAGGCTGGTTTGGGCGTCCTCTATCGTTCGCGTTTTCATTGCCTGCGCGTCTTCGCGAGTGAGACGGACCCATGCCCGTTTCACGAGCATCGTGCTATAAAGCATCATCGCGTGTTCAGAGTGGACCAGGACAATGCCTGATAGCATCAGATGGAAGTTGCGGGCCGCGGCTTTCGCCGCGACCATGCTGAGTGCCGCTCCGGCGGAGGCCAGGCCGTGGATTTATGCTGGACCTCCAGTTGTCGTTCCACCACCAGTCGTGGTCGCGCCGCCACCTCCGCCTGTCGTGATTGCACCGCCTCCCCTCACGATCATTCACCCCCCACCACCGGTGCCACCCTACGAAATGGTGCCATTGCCACGCCGAGGCTATGTCTGGGAGCCGGGCCGCTGGTTCTGGACTCCGCGCGGCTACATCTGGCGGAGAGGCTGGTGGCGGCGCTGGTGAACTCTGCCGTCTATGATGTCGCGAAGACCCGTTGAACTCTTGCATGCTTTCCGTGATAAAGAGCCTCGCGTAACGGAGGGGAACCTCTACCAACGCGAGCGACCACATCGCGTGCAAGTTGGGCCACGCCCAGCACGGCGCTCGGCTCACCTGGTCTCCAGGCGGCGTTTTGGGGCAGAAAAACCAAGGGGCTTACCTGCCCCGTCACGATCCGGCCCGATGGTAAAAGCAGGTGTAGCAACGCCGTGAATTACGCGGCGCTCAACTGACGATTCCGTGCTTCTGACGCCTCACCTCATTCACAAAACCCTCAGAATAATTAATAGTTATTCATCATATCACCGAATGTTCTGCTTTTGTCGTCCGCCGGATTACGCCCGGATACGCCAGAGTACGCACACGCCGACAATTGCCGACACCAGTACTATTGTCCCACCTCAAAAGTACAATGTGCTCGCCTTGAAGTATTCGTTTTTTATGCCCCATGATCTGGTTCTCTCCAGACGGAAAAGGCAGGACGATGACGGACAAGGATCGCACGGCGACGACTGGGCCGATCGCGCCGGCCAATGATAACAACCCATCGGGAACCTCATCCGATCCGGCGATGAAAGCGCGGATGGACGAACTGGTATTCATCCTCGCCAGGATGTTGGGACGCCAGATCGCCCGCGAGGAATTCGAACGGCGGCTGGGTGAGATTGACACCGCCAACGACAACGATCCGTCGGGCCGCAGTACGGCAAGTCGGGAGGAACCGGATGAATGATGCCTGTCCTATCCATGGGACCATTTCAGGGAGGCCGGTATCACCCACTTTTGCGCTTCCTCTATTCGTACAAATGTATTACGTTTGTCATGCAATCAGGAGGAAGCCATGTCCGCCGTGACGTTCCGTGTCGATGACGCCCTCAAATCCGCCGCTGTCGCCAAACTCTCCGCGCACGGCCTGTCTCTCTCCGACGTCCTGCGCGATACCCTGGCCTATATCGCCGAGACCGGCCAGCCACCGGTCAAGCGGCGGCTTGTGACCGACGAAGATGCAAGGCTGATCGAAATCGTCCGAGAACGCCTCGCCGATCCCGCCCCCCGCCACCGCATGACGCTGGCGGAACTCAAGGCCCGCCATCCGGATGACTGAATACGCGATCGAATTCGATGATCGCGCACTTCGGGAATGGGACGGGCTTGACGGCAGCATTCGCAGGAAGTTCGAGAAAAAGCTCGAAAAACTGGTTCTGAACCCGCATTCTCCCGGTAACGAACTGCACGGCGATCTCGCGGGATTCTACAAGATCAAACTGCGCCAGGACGGCTACCGCCTCGTCTATCAGGTCGTGGAACAGCGGATCGTCATTTTTGTCATCGCGGTCGGACGCCGTGAGGACAGCGAAATCTACACGACGGCAACCGGGCGCATCCCGGAGACGCCAGCCGACCGGATAAAACAGCCCAGCGGCAAAAGTCGCAAAAGGTAAAGCTTACGAAAAACCACCTGTGGGGAAAAGCCGCCATGACCCGTGTCGCACTCTATGCTCGCTATTCCTCGGACAACCAGCGGGCGGCTTCTATCGAGGACCAGTTCCGCCTCTGTGAAGAGCGCGCCGCGCGCGAGGGCTGGCAGGTGGTCGATTACTATCGCGACGCGGCCATCTCCGGGGCCAGCATGATCCTGCGTCCCGGCATCCAGACCCTGCTCCGCGACGCCCAGGCCGGGCAGTTCGACATCGTGCTCGCTGAAGCCCTCGATCGCGTGTCCCGCGACCAGGCCGACGTCGCCACCCTGTTCAAGCGCCTACAATTCGCCGGCGTCACTATTGTCACCCTGGCGGAGGGCGAAATCAGTGAGCTTCACGTCGGCCTCAAGGGCACGATGAACGCGTTGTTCCTCAAAGACTTGGCCCTGAAGACCCATCGCGGCCTGCGCGGCCGGGTCGAGGCGGGTAAATCCGGCGGCGGCCTGTGCTACGGCTATCGCGTCGTGCATCAGATGGACGTGCGAGGCGAACTGATCCGGGGCGACCGCGAGATTGACGACGCACAGGCGGAAATCGTCCGCCGCATCTTCCGTGAGTTCGCGTCCGGACGCAGCGCGCTTGCCATCGCCGGCCGCCTGAACGACGAAGGTATCCTCAGCCCCACGGGCGGCAAATGGAACAATACCACCCTACGGGGCAACGCCCTGCGTGGCACTGGCATTCTGAACAACGAGCTTTATATCGGCCGGCTGGTGTGGAACCGGTTGCGCTACCTGAAAGACCCGCAGACCGGCAAGCGCGTGTCCCGACTCAATCCGCAATCGGAGTGGATCGTCACCGAGGTGCCGGACCTACGGATCATGGATGATGATCTCTGGCAGGCCGTCCGTGCCCGGCAGGCGCTGATCGCTGAGAAGAGCGTGAACATCAGTGCCGGCATCCGGGCGTCGATCAACAAGCTCAATGGCCAGCGCCGTCCAAAATCGCTCCTGTCGGGGTTGGTGTTCTGTGGGGTATGCGGCGGTCCCTGCTCGATCCGGGGCGGCGACCGATTCGCCTGCTCCACCCACATGGACAACCGCTCCTGCACCAACAGGACCACGATCCGTCGCCCGGAACTGGAAGACCGCGTGCTGTCGGGTCTCAAGGACCGGCTGATGACGCCGGAAGCCGCCGCCGAGGCGATGCGCGCTTATGTGGAAGAAACCAATCGCGCCAACCACGAACGCCGCGCCAGCACGGCCGGCTGGCAGACGGAACTGACCAGGCTGCGCAAGGGGCTGAAACAGATGCTCCAGGTGATCGAGGATGGCGGCTATACGCGCGGCATGGTCGAGCGCATGCGCGAAATGGAGGCCCGTGAGGATGAACTGGTCGCTATGCTTGCCGCCCAGCCGCAGGACGTGCCCGATATCCATCCCAACGTCGCCGGGATCTTCAAAAACAAGGTCGAACGGCTGGCGGAAACCCTGAACCATCCCGAGGACCGTCAGGATGCCTCCGAGGCCATCCGCGCGCTGATCGAGAAGATCGTGCTCCATCCCGGCAAGGGCCGGGGCGAGATGCACGCCACGCTCCATGGCGAACTCGGAAACCTGCTGGATTTCGCCGCCTCACGCGGTCAGGGGACCAAAAACACGAACACTCCCGGAGCCAGGGCTCCGGGAGTGTCGGTATCAGTGGTTGCGGGGGCAGGATTTGAACCTGCGGCCTTCAGGTTATGAGCCTGACGAGCTACCGGGCTGCTCCACCCCGCGGTGGTGTGTGATGATGTTGGGGATTTTTTGTGGT
>NZ_JABCQB010000012.1:0-121943 GCF_015244525.1 Gluconobacter sp. R75690
CTTCAAAATCCACAGCCCGGGAAAAGGCTTCAAGTTGATCACCAAGACCGCTCAGACGCGCCAGCCGCTCCTCAACATCAAAGAAACCGGGCTGCTTCATCTTCCATCAGCCCCAATCAACTCAGGGGAAATGGAATCACAGAGGAACCCTCAAAACCAGAGGGTTCTTCGAACCCTCCAGATGTCCTCGGCACGTCATGATACGCCCCATCGGGCGTGTGTCCAGCCAGTGCCGAGTGCGGACGCTGTCCATTGTAATGGACGATCCATCCGGCAAGCCCGATCCGGTCTCGAACGCGTGCAAATAGACGCATTCGTATTTCAACGACCTCCGATTGTTTGGGTTTTGATTTCCTACTTCGAATTGGTTCTTCTGCTGCAGAGATTATTTTTTTGGGGCGTAATCAGGAAAAATTTTTTCATACATTAATTCTAGACGTTTTGCATAATGCGGCATGTCAAAATTGGCCGCCTGAAGAGGACCTTCGTGCGCGAGCTTGGCACATAGTTCGTCGTCACTGTCGAGTTTTTCAATTCCAGATGTAATATCTGAAATATCATAAGGATCTACTAAAACCGCATTATTGCCTGCGACTTCTCTCAATGCGCCTTCTTTTGATGTGAGGGTTGCGGTTCCAAGGGCCATGGCTTCTAGAACCGGCAGTCCAAAGCCTTCGCTCAAGGATGGGAAAAGTACAGCTCTGGCTCCGCGGATCAGCGCGCCTAACAACGTTTCAGGAAGATAGTCTATTTTCATGATACGATTTAATTGGAGGCCTCTTTCAAGAAAACGGACTTCTTGTTCTGATTTCCATGCCATAGCGCCAACAAGGATAAGTTTTCGTTGTGTCTCAGCTTCCAAAAAGCCTTCAATAATCCTTCCGATATTTTTCTTGGGTTCAAAAGATCCAAAAAATAGAAAATAAGAATCAGTTTTTAACCCAAAAGCACCTTCGATTTCCTTTTCCACAAGGGCAGGCGACAGATTGATGACATTTTGGTTGGGGTGCACTGATTGGTAAGTGTTGTATATTTTAGTGGCAGCTTCTGGATGAAAATTGATGATATCATTGCGGGATGCTTCCGAAACTGTACAGATCCCATCTGCTTTTTTGCAGAGATCGGCAATCAATCTTGAGTAATAACTTTTATCATCCAATGTCGTATAAGGTAGTCGTAAGGGTACAAGATCATGCATCGTATAGATATTGATCGCGCCTTTTAGATAAATCGGAAGCGGATAAGTCCAATGCATAATCTGGGGAGGATTAGGAATACTTACGCTCGTAAAGCGCTTGAATATTTTATAGCGCTTAGCTGCCCTTTCGAATAGAAATGGGGCATTAAAAAGACGATCATATGCAGGTAGTCGGGAAATGAAACTCCGCGCCTCTACACGACCGGAAATTGGAATGGTTACGGCCTCTTCTCCCAGAAGATCGGCGCGGCGGTTCTGCCACCAGCGTGCTGAAAAGAACTTTGTTCTTCGTTGAGGGGTGTCCTGACCCAGTCTATCAAAGAACATGACTTCGCGAAGGGCTGGTGACATATAACGTGTGATGTCCATTCCATAAAGCACATCCACTGGATGTCCCATCTGCTCCAGGCAATGACTAAGTGTGCGCGCATAGGTGGCAACACCTGTTCCTCGAGCCATGGCGAGGTTGAAGCCGTCGATACCGATGCGCAGAGAAGAGGAATCTGTCATGAAGCTATTAGATCCGGACTGTAGTTAAAGCAGAGATGGTTGGCGTGCGCCCATTTTAAAAAAATCTCAAGAGGCTTTATTGTTTCATGAATAAATTATAAAATTTACATAAATATTGTATATAAATATCGTAATTTATGATTAATTTCTATAAATACTATGATTTTAGGATGTATTTATTTCGCAATCCATGCGGCCGTAATTGCTGGGCTAATAAGAGTGCTAATCAACTGATTGAATTTATAAAATCTACCAGTTTTTGCATTTGCAATGAGTATCACGTCTTTATTTTTCATGGGAATTCTCTGGGAGAGTAAATAATTCGTTGGATCCATCATGTCGATTTTATAAACAACTGGTGTTCCCAATGCCGTAGCAATGGTTGTCAGGTGCAGTTGTTTGGAGGCAACAGAATCTTCAAACCGGAATAGAAAAATAGCGTTTGGATCGGCACGGTTATCATTTGGACCACCGACACGGGCTACGGCTTCAGCAAGAGACAGGTTAGGGGATTTGAATGGGATTTCTGCTACAGTAGTCCCTGTAGCACCAAAAACCGTATAGGTTCGGGGCTGATAAATGACATGGATTCTGTCGCCTGGATGCGCCCGAATATCTTCATATGGATGCGATTCCAGTGTGCCCAGATCAGTGCTGCCTGTCCGTTCGCCTCTTACGAGGGAGACATGAGTATCTTCTGGAGGATAAAGGGCACCACCCGCAATGGCAACCAAGTCAGACAACCGCTCTTCTGCGGTGCTTAGAACAATGCGGCCCGGGCGATGTACTTCTCCAGAGACAATCACTGTATTCGCAATATCATTGGAGATTCGTACCATGACCTGTGGGTTCTGTGACTTTCCTTTGAGTTTTTCTCGAATTTGTTCCGCTACTACTTGAGGCGTAACACCAGAAACAGTAAGGCGTCCGACAAAAGGAATAGCGATGGTACCATCAGCCTCCACTTGGGTGGGGGGGAGACTTTGATGGGTAACGCCTGCGGTAATTCCACCTGAAACGGCCCTGCTGCTTGCGCCGTCAACTTCTGCAGTCGCGCCACCGTCAGGAGAAAAAAGCCCACTTCCCAATTCAAATATGGTGATGGTGAGGACGTCTCCTGGGCCGATCCGATCATTATGGAAATATGTTGCTCCACTTCCATCAAGGGTGGAAATCAGAGGAGGCACCTCAGATGCGAGGATATCTGTTGCTTGTGGTGTGATCGGAACGATCTGATACCCAAGCGGGTTCTTATTCGGATTTTTTGCGGATGCAAGAACGCCGCTTTCTGTCGGTGCGCTTTCAGGAAGAGCGCTGCATCCTGCCACTCCTATCAATGTCATCAGGGAGAGTAGTGTAGGCAGGCGCTTGGCGGAACTGAACGATGAGGAAAGAGCAATCGGCATAGAGAAGTCGGCTTTCCCGAACAGGTTAGGTGGCGCAATCGAACTGCCTGATGTGAATACCCTACAGGATATCACAGGAGAGGCTTTCAAACAGGATGGGGCTTTTTACTGGAAAAATCTTTCTGTGTGGAAGTGTTCCCAGAAAATTTTTAAAGAAAAAAATCAATTTTGTATAAAATTTCTGTAAAAATTTCCGATTTTCCGAGCGTAAGATGGAAATTGAAAAGCCTCTGCCCGCATAAATCCAGCCTTGATTAAAGAATCATATAGAAGATCATTTGTGCCAATTGTGTGCATGGCTTCACTTATTTCCTTCACATCCACGGGAGAGACCAAAAGTGCGGCCTGTTGAGCAATTTCTTCTGTGGCATGTCCGAGGCTGGTTATGACTGGAGTACCCAACATCATGGCTTCGATGATCGGCAACCCGAAACCTTCTGCCAGGGAGGGGTAAACAACAGCACGGGCTTCCTGAATCGCTTTGATAAGGGCTCTTCGGGAGCACCATGGGATCAGATGGACCAACTCGGGTCTCGGGTGGATGTGAAGAGCGGCAAGTTCGGCCTTGGCATCGAAGCCATGGTTGCCAATGAGAGTCAAAGGGCGGCTGGTTTGTGACAATCCATGGGCAGTAATAATACGACCAATATTTTTGCGTTTCTCGATGGAGCCAAAATATAAGAAGCCACCGGGGGGGCACGGGGGTTGAGTATATCTGGCTTCCTGGAGTTCTTGGTCCGAGAATCCAACTGCCTGAGGCAGAAGGGTGATTTTTTCTTTTGCAATCCCCAGTTCAGAAATCAGGTCTGTCTGGACGGCTTGGGATACGGTTACGATACCGTCTGCCTGCTCACAGCACTGGAGCACAAGGCGCTTCATTTCCGATGTGGAAAAATTGCCGTATTCAGGGCGTAGAATAGGAATGATATCGTGGACGGTAACAACATTCCTGGTGTTTTTCCACATTAATGGAAGTGGATAGGTCCAGTGCATGACAGAGGGAGGATCCCGACTCTCCAGATAGGTCATTTTGTGCCAGGTTCTGCTGCGAACCGTGGCGGTACGGTACAGATCGTGGACCTGATAGTTCATTCTGTCCCTTTGAACGGCCCGTTCTGAGAAACCGGCCCTTAGTAGCCGCAGCATCTGACGCGGGAAAGAATGGGGGTTTAGGGCCGGACTGTCTTGCTGCAGATCCAGAAGCAGGGAATGCTCAAGCCCTTCGGCCTCACAGGCCTTTTCCAACATTCGTGCGTAGGTTGCTACGCCCGTTCCTCCCGGACGCCCCGTGCTGCGGGTGTCGAAGCAGATCCGCATCATTGGGACTGGCGGCGTTTTTCGCTTTTGGTGCCGCAAATGCGGTCCCAAAAAATTGCTGTCACTGCGAAATTACGATCCGGGTTCGCATAGTGATGCAGCATGTGATGCCGGTGCAGAAGGCGGAAGAACGGCCATTTTTTCATGGGAAACTGATGGCAGGCATAGTGGATGAAGTCATATCCGACATAGCCCAGCAGAAATCCCAGAAAGATCGCCTTTCCATTCTGATGGAAAAGCGAAACGGCTCCGAACCACAGAACTGCCGCAATTGGAACCGTCACGTTCAGGGGGAGCATATTGCGGAGGGGATCTGAGGGCAGGTCATGATGATTGCCATGGATGACAAAGATCAGATGCTGGCCAAAAGCAGATTTCAGCTCCAGATGAAAAAGAAAACGATGCCCCAGATATTCTATAACGCTCCAGACCAGAAAACCCAGGAAAACCATTTCCAAAAACTGGCAAGCAGGCATGGGTAAAGTATTATAGATAACCAAGGTCAGTATAAGCGCCCAGAACGGCAGGAATATCTTCATTGGCATGAACGTCAACAGTTCCAACCAACGGTTTTGAAAAAGCCTTACGGACATCTCGATACCTGATCCCTTCTGCAATATGCCCGCAAACGCCTACTGCGCCTTAGATGAAAATCAATCTTCTCAACTCTAACGGCAGATCGTGCGTAAGTAAAATTGGAATAGAGCCTTGGAGCCTTGATACAAAGCGCTTTTCCTCTCACTTCGTTGCAGGAAAAATCGGGTCAGAAATCAGTCGCAAGATTGTGAAATCTAGCCCCGGATTCAAAAAAATCTCGAAGATCGTTAGGATTTTTCCAGAAGTGCCTTGCAGCGCATCCAGGACATACGGTCTCGGAAGATGAACAGAACATAGTAGTCCAGTTCGCGGCTGCGGGTTTTCGTGGTGCGGGTATAGAAGGGATAGACGTCGAATGGCCCCTGAAGTCCGGTCGGCGCGGGTTCGGACGGCAGGATGCAATTTACCCGGAACAGCGGCATATAGACCGCATCGTCCCCGGGATTGCGCCGCACATGCCACAGGTTGCGCCGGAACTTCTTCAGCCGTTCAGGCAGAAGAAAGACCATCGATTTCTCGATGAATCCTTCTCCGAAATGCTCCGGCCGGTAATACCGCATGTCCTCGGGCATGTTGCAGAAATGGGGATGGTCCTGAACGATCATGGCCCATCCTTTACGGCATTGTGACGTCCGTTGGGAGAGGTGCTCCAGTGTTCCCCGCCTTATTCGGCCGGAGCATTTTCCGAAGACGCCTCGTCAGCAGCCGGGGCGCCGATTTCCGCAGCGGCACGGCGCAGGATGGCCACGATCCGCCGCAGTTCGTTCGCATCCGCGCCACGGCGGGACTTCAGGGCGGCCTTCAGAGCGAACCTTGCATCATGAAATTCCTGCCCCAGCGTCGGGTCGAGGTCGTTGATGCCGGTAAAGGCTTCGCGGACATCGGCCATGCGGGCACCGATCCGGCTCATGATGTCGAGGATGCGGGCTGCTTCAGCCTTGTTGGCTTCATGATGCGCTTTTCCCTCTTCCGTCAGGCTGTAGAGCTTGCGGTTGCCTTCCTGGATGACGGCGGCAAGACCGGTCTCTTCCAGATAGGTGAGGGACGGGTAGATCACGCCAGGGCTGGGCTTGTAGAAGCCACCGGACCGCTCTTCGAGGCGCCGGATCAGCTCATAGCCATGGGCAGGCGCTTCGGCGAGCAGTGCGAGGATGACGAGTTGAAGCTCATCGGCCGTCAGCTTGCGTCCGCGTGTGAAGCCTTCGCCTCCCAGATCACCGCCAAAGCCTTTGCCGAAACGGCCACCCCGCATTCCGCCGCCCATTCCGCCGCCACGTCCGCCATGCCGACGGCCGAAACCGCCTTCACCGCGCCCGCGGTCTTTGTTGGGGCCCTGGCCCTGTTCTGCGCCTTCTGCGACGGGGCCTCCCATGCGGAAGAAACCGCGGCGATGGCCGCGATGGGGGCGCTGTCCGGCATCCGGACGGTCTGTGTTGAAGCGGTCAGTCTTGTGTTTGAACATTATGTTCTCCTATTCGATATATCGAACGATATAGCATCTTAAGATATATCTTCAAGAGAAAAAGATAGTGGGCCAATTTTTTTCCCGGCCCTTGTTCCGGCCCCCCCGGTGCAGGCATGAAATGCTGTTTATGGTCCGGGCCGTAGCCGAAGGGCGCTCCGGCTGGTATCGGGCAGGGATGGGTAGCCCGATTCCTCTTCCCCCTGATCCGGAACTGCGTCGCACGCTGCGACAGTTCGTCCCTTGGCGCGCGGCCCTGACGATCGGCGCGATGCTGGTACTGGTGGCAGCCCTTCAGCGCCTGCCCTTCATTCATCACCTGCTGGAAAACGCGCCGCACTGGCACGAGACGCCGGGCGCGCCGCTCTGGTTCCTGCTGCTGGCCGTGCCCTACAGCGCGTGTGGACTGCCGCGACAGGCGCTCTGCGTGGCGGCCGGACTGGCATTCGGACTGTGGGGCGGCCTTGTCCTGTGTTCGCTGGCCTATATGCTGGGGGCGGTTCTGGCCTATGGATGGGCGCGCGCACTCGCTCCCGCGGCGTTCCGGGCGCGGCTGCATGACAGACTGCAGGCGGACTACGCCGCCCTGGCACGGACGCTCCACGCCAAGCCTTTCCGGGCGGTTCTGACGCTGCGCCTGATGCCGGTGGGATCCGCCCTGCTGGTCTCGACGGCGGCGGGACTGTTCGAGCTGCCGCTGCTGCCATTTTCGGTCGCGACATTCCTGGGAGGGCTCCCGCAGACCCTGATCTTCGTGCTGGTCGGCTCCGGGACGCGGATCGGGCATGTCCTTCAGTTGGGGCTTGCGGGAATCCTGTTCGTCGTGTCGGGTGTGCTGGGTGCCATTCTGCTCCGGCAGCATGGCCAGACGCATGATCGGGCCGATGCCTCCTGAACACGGCATCAGACCACCACTCCGAAACCTGAAGTGAACAGGCAGACGCGCATGACAGATCAGAACATGACATTCAGGCGGGGAGATCCCCTGCCCGCATGGCTGCCGGTTCTGCTGGGAATCTTTACGGCTGTCGGGCCGGTCTCGACGGATGTCTATCTGCCGGCCCTGCCTGAAATGGAGCGTCAGCTTCATACGGCCGCAGGTTCGGGAAGTGCCACGATGGCGGCCTGGGTGATCGGGTTGGCCATCGGACAGATCACCATCGGCCCGATCTCGGACCGCTTCGGTCGCCGCTGGCCGCTGCTGCTCGGCATGCTCGGCTATACGCTGGGCGAGATCGGTTGTGCGCTGGCACCGAGCATGACGTTCCTGTGTATCTGCCGTGTCTTCTCCGCCATCATGGCTTCGGCCGGACTCGTGGTGCCGAATGCCTGTATCCGAGACCTGACGGAAGGCGATGCCTCGTCGAAAATGATGTCCCGTCTGATCGTCATTCAGGGCACGGTGCCGATTCTTGCTCCCATGCTGGGGGGATTTGCGCTCAAATTCGTGGACTGGCGCGTCATTTTCTGGGCTACGGCTGTCTATGGCGGGATCTGTACCCTCCTGCTGATGACGATCTTCCCCGAGACGCTTGCTCCGGAAGACCGGCGGGACCTGCGCCCCATCTCCATCATCGAACGTTACATCTATATCCTGCGGACGCGCAGTTTCATCACGAACGGTCTGGTCTGGAGCTTCCTGGGCTTCGTGACCTTCACCTATCTGACGGCGGCTCCCATGCTGTTCGAGGACGTCTTTGGCATGTCGCCGTTCCATTACGGCATGCTCTTCGGCCTGTTCGCGATCTGTATGATCGGTGCGTCGGCCATCAACGGACAGCTTGTCGGGCGCGTCAGTACAGGCCGGATGCTGTTCTCCGCGCTGGGCGTCAGTCTGGCAGGCTGTGCCATCCTGCTGCTGCTGGCACTGGTCTCGAACTATGACCTCGATCCGCAGGGGCACATCAAGGCGATGTTCCTGTGGCCACTCATCGTCGCGCTCATCATCACGATGGGACCGACGGGCATCATCGGCCCGAACTCCATGGTGGGCGTCCTGTCCGAACAGTCCGACCGTGCCGGTTCGGCCTCGGCGCTCGCAGGGACAATGCAGTATCTTTTCGGCGCCGTGGCGAGCGCGTTGTTCGGGCTGATGCCGTCCGGAACGGCCGTCCCCATGGCGATCTTCATGTGCCTTGCCTTTGCCGCGGCCATGGGGTTCGCCCTGCTGCGTCCCAACCTGCCTGCCGTGGCAGAACCGTCGAACCACTCCTGAGGAAATATCCATCATGAAAGCCCTTCTGGTTGAAGACGATGCCGCCATCGCACTGGTGGTCGAGACGGTTCTGGTGCGCGAAGGCTGGACCGTGCGCCATGTCCTGGACGGTGTATCAGCGCTGGAAGGGGATGAGGCGCCGGATCTTCTGGTGACGGATCTCAACCTGCCCGGTGCGCAGAACGGGCTGGAAATCGCGCATCTGCTGCGCGAGCGCCGCCCGCAGATGGCCGTTGTGCTCATGTCGGGGGACTACGAAGAAAGCGATATGGCCCCGCGGGGTATGGCCGTCCTGCCCAAACCGTTCCGCAGGGCAGGGCTTCTCGCAGCCATCGCACAGGCCCGGAGTCAGGTATAGAGTCAGGCCTTGGTCGTAATCGAGGCGCAATCCGGGCTTGAGGACAGGGGTTGAGTTGGGGGGGAGACTCCCCTACATGCCGCGCTGTTTGCCATGACCAGATGAAAGCAGTGCCGCCATGTCGTTTCAGGATCCCCAGCCCCTCGATCTCAAGAACTACATTCGCGAGATTCCGGATTTTCCGAAGCCGGGCATCCTGTTCTACGATATCTCGACCCTGATCCGCTCGCCTGACGCCTGGCAGGTCGCCACTGCCCGTCTGGCCCGCGTGATCGCCGCCTGGCAGCCGGACATCCTGGCCGGCATCGAAAGTCGCGGCTTCCTGACGGCCGCACCGCTGGCCCTGCGTCTGGGCTGCGGTTTCACGATGCTCCGCAAGCCGGGCAAGCTTCCGGGCAAGACCATTTCCCTGAAATACGGCCTCGAATACGGCGAAGACGAACTGCATATCCAGGCCGATGCCATCAAGCCGGGCCAGCGCGTCGTGGTTCTGGACGATCTTCTGGCAACGGGCGGCACGCTGGCAGCGTCCATTGATCTTCTGCGCAAGGTCGGTGCCGAAGTTGTGGGCGCGTCCGTGCTCATCGAACTGGCGGGCCTGAAGGGCCGCGAGAAACTGGACGTTCCCCTGAACGCTCTGATGACATACGACGACTAAGGCGACGAACAAGGAAAAATCAGATGTCGGGCACCTCTTCCGAACGGATTTCCACGCTGTGGCAGACACGGTACCGCACACCGGCGCCGAAAACCCTGCCGGACAACGCGGTGCTCGACCTGCTGCTGTCGCATCATTCGGTCCGGGCCTATCTGCCTGACGCCCTGCCGGAAGGCACGCTGGAAGCCGGTATTGCCGCGGCATCCTCCGCCGCTACGTCCAGCAATCTTCAGGTCTGGTCCGTCGTGGCCGTCGAAAACCCGGAAACGCGGGCCCGACTGGCGGAGCTGTGCGGCAACCAGAAGCATATCGAGGTTGCACCCCTGTTCCTGGCCTGGATCGTCGATCTGGCCCGGCTGGAGCGGATCGCCGATCGGGCAGGGATGGGGCATGAGGCGCTCGACTATGAAGAAGTCTTCCTCATGGCGACGCTCGATACCGGGATTGCCGCCCAGAACGCCGTGACCGCGTTCGAATCCCTCGGTCTGGGCACAGTCTATATCGGCGGCCTGCGCAACCATCCCGAAGAGGTTGCCAGTCTCCTGTCCCTTCCGCCGCGCTCGGTCGCGGTCGTCGGGGTCTGTGTCGGCAAACCCGATCCGGCCGTCCAGAACGGCTACAAACCCCGTCTGGGACAGGACGTCGTGCTGCACCGCGAGCGGTACAGCACGGAAAACGAGGCCGAAGGAATCGCGGCCTATGACCGCATCGCGGACGACTACCAGAAGGAACAGGGCCTGACCTCGCGGGCCTGGTCGGAAACGGTGGCAAAACGGGTGGACAGCTTCAGAGGCCTGAGTGGACGTCACGTTATCCGCACGGTGTTGCACAGGCTCGGCTTTCCGCTCCGTTAAATGTGAAGCCTGTGTCGGGAAAGAAATTCCTTCTGCGCTAAAAGTGTCGGAGGAAAATGAAATCCGTCTTTTTTCAGGGCTTTGGTGTGGATACT
This sequence comes from Gluconobacter sp. R75690, assembly GCF_015244525.1. NCBI lineage: Bacteria > Pseudomonadati > Pseudomonadota > Alphaproteobacteria > Acetobacterales > Acetobacteraceae > Gluconobacter > Gluconobacter sp. R75690. The sequence goes on from NZ_JABCQB010000012.1 coordinate 10,671, forward strand.
GGAACTGAAAAATAAACCATTCCCCCAGAGCTTCCTTTCGGGAAATATGCGGAGGGGGTTTTATTTTGAACTTGCGTCCCGCCGGAAATTGACGGCATATTCGGGGTGCAGCTGTTTTTCCGGCTGGAGAATATCGCCCTGCGCTTATCCGTACGGGCGCACCTTCCCCCTCTGAAAAAACTGATTACGTGAATGTTTGCGCGTAAAGCTGCGTTATCAAAGGAGACCTGCAATGGCGACAGGTACAGTAAAGTGGTTCAACGCCACGAAGGGCTTCGGTTTTATCCAGCCCAGCGACGGCACCACAGATGTTTTCGTTCACATTTCTGCTCTCGAAAAAGCCGGGTTGCAGAACCTGAATGAAGGCCAGCAGGTCTCTTACGAGATTGAAGACGGCCGCAACGGACGCAAGTCCGCAGGAAGCCTCAAGGTGCTCTGACGAAATGGTGGCTCCGGCCACCATTTTTCGTTTCAGGCACTTTTCCACGCCATCGCTTTCGCGCAGACGCACGGTATAATAGCGGCTCTGACCTGCTGTGCCGGAGCCGCGCCCTGACTTTTACCCTTCCTCCCGAACTCCCCGTCACGGCCATCCTGCCAGAGCTTCTGGCAGTATTGGAGACGCAGCCCAACGCTGTCCTCGTCGCCCCGCCGGGGGCGGGCAAGACGACGCTGACGCCGCTCGCGCTTCTGGACGCGCCCTGGCTCGGAACGCAGCGCCTCATTCTCGTGGAGCCCCGTCGCGTGGCGGTCCGTGGTGCGGCCTCGCGCATGGCGTCCTCGCTGGGCGAAAAGCCGGGCGGCATCGTGGGCTTCCGCACTCGTACCGACTCCGCCATGTCCGCCAGAACGCGCATCGAAGTCGTGACCGAAGGGCTGCTCCTGCGTCGCCTGCTGACCGATCCGCTGCTCGATGGCGTGGGCGCGGTGCTGTTCGATGAAGTGCATGAGCGCTCGCTGGATCTGGATGCGGCTTTGGCATTCTGTCTGGACATGCAGCGCGAAATGCGGCCGGACCTGCGGATTCTGGCCATGTCCGCCACGCCGGATGGCCGCGCTTTTACGACGCTGATGAACGCCTCGCTGATCGAGAGCGAAGGTCGCCAGTACCCCATCGACATCCGTCACACCCGCGACATTCCCCATCTGCGGGACCTGCCCGAAGCCTGCGCCCGCGCGATCCGTCAGGCACTGGCAGAAGAAGACGGCGATATCCTCGCCTTCCTGCCCGGTGTGGGCGAAATCCGCCGCACACAGGCCCTTCTGGAGGGCACGGTTCCAGTCTTTCCGCTGCATGGCGAACAGACCACCGAGGATCAGGACCGGGCCATCGCCCCGTCCGATACGCGCCGCGTCGTTCTGGCGACGTCCATTGCCGAGACGTCCGTCACCGTCTCCGGCGTGCGGATTGTCGTGGATGGTGGTCTGCGCCGGGCACCACGTCTTGACCCGAACACCGGCCTGTCGCGGCTGGAAACGCTGAAAATATCCCGCGCCACCGCGACCCAGCGCGCAGGCCGTGCGGGGCGGCAGTCTCCGGGCATCGCCATCCGCCTGTGGTCGGAAATGACGCAGCGTAGCCTGCGCCCGCAGGACGCTCCGGAAATCCTCGTGGCCGATCTTACGGATTTCGCGCTTGTCACGGCCGCCTGGCAGGAGGTCATGGGGACAGCTCCGGACAGTCTGCCGCTGCTGGACACACCGCCGACGGGCGTTCTGGCGGGCGGGCGCGAATTGCTCCGCGAACTCGGCGCGCTCGATGACGCCAACCATATCACGGCACTCGGCAGGCGCATGGCGTCTCTCGGCACGCATCCGCGTCTGGCCGCGATGCTCTGCGCGGCCCGTACGCTCCCGGAACGCGTAACGGCGGCCTGTCTGGCGGCGCTGCTGGAAGAGCGTGATCCGCTCCGTCCGCGCCCGAACCGTCCTTCCGGTCCTGCCCCAGGAAATACGTCAGGCGCCGATATCCGCACACGTCTCGCTTTATTCGAGCGCGACGACCCGCGCGCGGATCGTGCCAGCCTGTTCCACATGCGTCAGTCCGCCAAACGGTTCCTACGCCGCATGGGCGACCGGGACGCGCCGCTCGCACCGCTGCCGGACCACGCAGGCGCGCTGCTGGTCGCCGGTTTCCCGGACCGTGTTGCACAGGCTGCTGGCGAACTTGGGCGTTTCCGGCTGGCAGGCGGGGGAAGTGCCCGCGTCTCGGCCAATGACCCGCTGGCCCGCGAAAAGCTGCTGGCCGGTGCGGCGTTCCATACGCGGACCTCAACGGAAGTCATGCTCGCAGCCCCATTGGATGCCGAAAACCTGCCCCAGACTCTTCTGGACCGGACCCGCGAGCAGGTTGAAACGACGCTGGATGGCACCTCGGGCCGCATCATCGCCCGCCGCAGGCTCCGTCTCGGCGCGCTGGTCCTGCGGGACCGCAACGGCGAAATCAGCCCCGAGGAAGCGCAGACGCTCCTGATGCAGCAGGTCGCCGCGAATCTGGCGCAGGCCCTGACCTGGACGGAGGCCGGGCGCCAGTTTCAGGCCCGCGTGGCCCATGCCCGCGCGACCTATGCGCCGCATCTGCCGGACCTGTCCGATGACGGATTGACAACGTCGCTCGACTGGCTGGAGCCCTATCTGGCCGGGTGTGACCGGCTGTCGCAGGTCAAGGCGCTGGACCTGCTGTCCATCCTTCGTGCCCGTCTGGACTATGCCGATCTCGCCGCGCTGGACCGCAAGCTCCCGCCGCGCCTGACGCTGAAAGCCAGCACGCACGACGTCGATTATACCGGCGCGGTCCCCACGGTTTCCGCCCGGGCGCAGGCTTTTTATGGCACGGCCCAGACGCCGCAGCTCGCGGACGGGCAGCTTGCCCTGCAATGCGCGCTGCTGTCGCCGGCCGGACGTCCGCAGGCGATCACGGCCGATCTGGCGGGATTCTGGAAAGGAAACTGGGCCGACATGCGCCGGGACATGCGCGGACGCTATCCCCGTCACGACTGGCCCGAGGACCCGGCGACCGCCGAGCCCCCGAAACCCCGTCCGAGGCGTTGATTCGACGCGATCTTTGCCATGATCTTAGGATGTGGAACAATTCTGTGTTAGCAGCATGGCTATGACGATGTTCCTGTCCTGTTTCCCATGAACCGTACCCTGCAGGCTGCTGCGATCGGTGCCGGAACAGCCACTATCGTGACGGTGGGGCTGATGCTGGCTCTGCGCGGCCATGGGAACACTGCGCAGCCGGTCCCGCATCCTGCGGAACAGCCGCAGAAGCCGCTGGTCATGCAGGCCCCAGCGCCGAAAATGCTCCCGACCATCATCCCCGATCGCACGGTCGCAGGCGAAAACACGGACGCGCAGGGCATCCCCACACAGCCCGCCGTGGTTCCTGCTCCTGCGCCCGCTCTGCCGCCGCTTCTGGTCAAATATGGCCCGCTGAGCTTCGCCCCGCTGGTGCGGCAGGTGATCCCGGCCGTCGTCAACATCGCCATCACCCAGAACAGTCCGGACGGGCACGACCACATCCTGCCCCAGATTCGCGGAACCCCGCTGGAAAAGCGCTACCGGGACCGCATGAAGCGCCAGCAGGAAGAAATGGTCGGCGCCGGATCGGGCTTCATCGTCGATCCTTCCGGCATCATCGTCACAAACCGCCATGTCGTGGGCGGCGCGGACAAGGTCGTGGTCTCGCTCTCCAACGGGCATGAAATGCCGGCGCGTCTGCTGGGCGCCGATCCGCTGACGGATATCGCCGTCATCAAGGTCGACAGTCCCGAACCGCTCCCGCACGTCACCTGGGGCGACAGCCAGCAGACCGATATCGGGGACTGGATTCTCGTGGCGGGCAATCCGTTCGGGTTCGGCTCCTCCGTCACGGCGGGCATCGTCTCGGCAGTCGGGCGCGATCTGGGGATCGGCTCGCTCGATGATTTCATCCAGCTCGACGCCCCCATCAACCCAGGTAATTCGGGCGGTCCGGCCTTCAACATGCGCGGACAGGTCGTGGCCGTGAACGCCGCCATCGTGACCCCGGCTGGCGGCTCGGTAGGGATCGGCTTCGGCATCCCGTCCGAAATCGTGGCTCCCATCGTCGCGGAAATCGAGGCGACGGGCCATGCCGAACATGGCTGGCTCGGCATCACGCTCGATGATGGCGACACCGATATCGGCATTGCGGGCGTCGATAATGGCGGCCCCGCCCAGAAAGGCGGCCTGCGGCGCGGTGATATCGTGAAGCAGGTGGACAGCGTGCCTGTTACCAGCGCAAGGATGCTCCTGCGCAGTATCGCGGCGGCCCGTCCGGGCATGACCCTGACCTTCCGCATCCAGCGCGGCAAGCAGTCCCTGACGCTGCCCATCCATATCGGCCCGCGTCCGCAGGATGCGGATGACTGAGCCGCGCCCCGGCAGAACGATCCGCCTCGGCCTGTGCGCTGTTCTCGTGCTGGGCGCTCTGGCCGGATGCAGTCCTGTCCCGCCTTCGCAGGGGCGGAGCGACTATCGGGACGGGCTTTCGGAAGCGTCTCCGTTCTCATGGGGGCCGATCAGCGCGTCCTCCCTGCGCGACGCCCGGCAGGACGATTTTGACAACGCAATCCCCCGCTAGACGCGCCTTTCTGTAACAACCTCCTTTGACGGCTCCTCTCAAGCCGGTATTCTTCCTCGCAGGAACGGCAAGACTGCGTTCGGAAGGAAGAAAGACAACGATGCGTATCCTGCTGGTCGAGGACGATCCGACAGTCCGTGCTTTCGTGCTCAAGGGCCTGCGGGAGGCCGGGCATGTCGTGGATGAGGCGGATAATGGCAAGGACGGCCTGTTTCTGGCCGTCAGCGAAAATTATGATGTCGTGATCCTGGACCGGATGCTGCCTGGCGGCATCGACGGTCTGCGGATTCTGGAGACCCTGCGCGGGCAGAAGAACGCAACGCCGGTCCTGCTGCTCTCTGCGCTGGCGGATGTGGACGAGCGTGTCGCTGGCCTCAAGGCCGGTGGCGACGACTACATGACCAAGCCCTTCGCCTTTTCCGAACTTCTGGCGCGTGTCGAGGCGCTGGGCCGTCGTGGGCGTCCCGAAAGCGCACCGCAGACACGGCTTGTGGTTGGCGATCTCGAAATGGATCTGCTGTCCCGCACCGTCAAACGCGCCGGCGAGAAGATCGATCTTCAGCCTCGCGAGTTCCGCCTGCTGGAGTTCCTGATCCGCCATGCCGGGCAGGTCGTGACCCGCACCATGCTGCTCGAGCGCGTGTGGGACTATCATTTCGACCCGCAGACCAACGTGATCGACGTACATGTCTCGCGCCTGCGCCAGAAAGTGGACAAGCCGTTCGACAGGCCCATGATCCACACGATCCGCAACGCCGGCTACATCCTGCGGGCGGACTGAGGCCTGATGTTCCGGCGCAAGGTCCGCCGTCTCGGACTGTTCCTGAAACGGCGCCTGCGCTGGCCCATCCGCTCGGCCGGGCTGAACTTTGCCTTGGCTTACGGTCTCGTCTTCGTGATCTCGGCCGGGGCGTTCCTGTCCTTCATCTGGTGGAACACGACCGGCCAGCTCGACAGTCAGGTCGAGATCGCAGTGCAAGTCGATGCCGTGGACCTGTCCCATCGCTGGGCTCAGGGTGGTCCGTCCGCGCTCAGCCTCGCCATCCAGGACCGGCTGGACCAGAACGTCGATGACGACGAGCTGTATCTTCTGGTTGGCCCGGACGGCCGCAAATTCGCCGGGAACCTGCCGGGCTGGCCTGTCGTCATCACCCGCCTGGACACGTTTTACGAACTGGCCATCAAGCGCGACGGTTTTCGCACCAACGCCAAGATGCACGCCTACCCCCTGACGCAGGGCTTCCGGATGATTGTCGGGCGTGATGTCCGCGGGCGACAGCTCGTCCGGCACGTCCTGACCGATACGCTGATCTGGGCCTGGATCATGGTGACATTGCTGGCAGCCGGTGGGGCGCTGGCGATCCGGCGGATCTTCCGGCAGGTCGTCCGCTCCATCGCCCGCACCACAGCGGCCGTGGCGCAGGGCGATCTGAGCCAGCGCATCCCGCTGACCGGCAACGAGACGGATCTGGTGGGCCAGACCGTCAACACCATGCTCGAGCGGATCAATCGCCTGATGGATGGCGTCAAGCAGGTCTCCAACGCCATCGCCCACGACCTGCGCACGCCAATCGCCCGTGCCCGCGCCCGTCTTGAAGACGCCAACCGCACCGCCACGTCCGCCGAGGAGCTTCATGCCGCCATCGACCGAGCAGTCACGGATCTCGACCGGGTGACGTCGATTTTCGAAGCCCTGCTGAGAATCGCCCAGCTTGAAGCCGGGGCCAGACGGGCCGCCTTCACGGTGCTGGACATCCGCCCACTGCTGGAAGGGCTGAGCGAACTCTACGAGGCTTCCGTCGAAGATGCGGGACTGCGTCTGGATTTCAGGGCAGGGGTGGTCCAGCCGGTCAACGGCGATCCGCATCTGCTGCAACAGGCCGTCGCCAATCTGCTGGACAACGCCATCAAGTTCGCGCCTCCTGGAACTACCATCACCCTGTCGGTGGACATGCAGGGCGAGCGTCTGGCCATCACCGTCGCCGATCAGGGGCCGGGCATGAGCGAAGACGATCTGAGCCGTGCCTCGGAGCGCTTTTTCCGTGCCGAAACGGCCCGCAATACACCCGGAGCCGGGCTCGGCCTTTCGCTGGTGCAGGCCGTGATGAGCCTGCATGGCGGTGCGCTGGAACTCAAGGCCGGTGAACTGCAAACCGGGCAGCCCGGCCTGTCCGCGACGCTCCTGCTTCCGGTTGTCCCGGCTGTTTTGAAAAAGGGATGACGGAAGTTTCATCCGCGCCCCACCCTGCGCTTAGCTGGAATGAGCTAGACAATCCGTGATGCGCTTCTCCCTGCCTTCACCGACCGTTCTTCCGGCCTTCTGTCTGCTCGGCTGTCTGGCTGCGTCACCGGTCCTGCGCCCGGTGCAGCATCAGCCGTCGGGACGTTCGGACGACGCCATTTCGGTGACGTCCGAAAACGCGGAATACTGTGCCCGCCTGCGGAAAAATGTTGATACCCGGCTGGCCGCTCCTCCCGCCGCCATCCCGCTGGGAATCATGGAAGACGCCCGCCATCTGCGCGCGCAGGGAGACCTTCTTTGCACCCAGGGCCATGTCCGCGCCGGGATCGAACGCCTGCGCCGGGCGTTGGTCCTGCTGAAACACGCTCCGGAACCGCGCTGACGGCATTTCGGACGTCCTCAAGACACCTGTCCTCAGGAGACCTGATGATCCGTTTTTCCCTGACCCGGCCTGTTCCACTACTGGCGGCTGCTCTGGCTTTTTCTCCCATCGCCCTGTCCGGAACAGGCGTATTTTCCACCGCACAGGCAGCCGACATGCAGCAGAACACCACCCAGCTCGATTTCAGCGTCATGGGCACTGCCCATGCGGTTCCAACGGAACTGACGGTTCGCCTTTCCGTCCGGTCCGACAGCCCGTCTGCCGCGGCAGCCCAGAAGGATGTGAACACCCGGATGGCTGCTGCGATGAAGCTGGCTGGCGGTCAGGACGGAATTGTGGCGAAGGCGGGGGGATACTCCATTTATGAAAACACGCCCGAACATGCTCCCAAAAGCTGGACCGCCCGGCAGGAACTTGAACTCAGCGGACAGGATTCCGTGCGGCTTCTCGGTCTGGCTGGACAGCTTCAGTCGCAGTCCCTGATGCTGGAAGGGCTCGACTGGTCGCTGGACGATGCCACCCGCGACCGCCTGCTGCAGGAAGCACGGACGGAAGCCCTCAAAAAGGTCCGCTCCCAGGCCGAACAGAGCGCGCAGACCCTGGGCCTGCGCCTTGCGCGTCTCAAGGAAGTCCGCATTTCCTATCAGGAACCGGGGCCGCGTCCCGTGATGCTCATGGCCGCCCGTATGGCCGATTCTGCCCCGCCACAGCGTAGCCCGGATGAACAGACCCTTCGCGTGAATGTCTCCGTGCAGGCGGAACTGTCGCCATGAACTGTCCGTGGCCGGAGCGTTGCGGATCATGGTGACGGTCTGGTTCGACGGTGGATGCCCGCTCTGCCGGCGGGAGATCGCGCTGATGAAACGGCTGGACCGGCGCGGCGCCATCCGCTTCATCAATCTGGAGTCGGCCCAGGGCTGCCCGCTGGACCGGGCTACCCTGCTGGCCCGGTTCCACGCCGAGGAAGACGGGCATCTTTATGAAGGTGCTGCTGCCTTCGCCGCCATGTGGCGGGCCATTCCCCTGCTGCGTCCCCTTGGTCTGGCTGCCCGGAATCCAGTCATTCTGTCCGTTCTGGAATGGGGATACGGAAAATTCCTGCGCATCCGCCCGCTGTTGCAGCGCCTGACCCGCAGACTGGAAGGCTGAACCGTACAGCCGGACAGGAAAATGGAGGATTTTAAGGGTTTTTTAGGAGGCGTCCTCTACGACGGAAAAAAAGGAGTCTTCATGCCCAACTCTTTCCGTTTGCTGGCGCAGGACATTCTCGCTCTGGGGGATGCAGGCGATATCCCCGGTGCACTTGAAAAGCTGCATGAAGGTGTCCAGACCCTGCCACAGGACCCCCATTCCGCGTTTCTGGCGGGATGTCTTTATGAGCGTTTCAAAGACTGGAATCAGGCCCGGCATTTTTATCTCCAGAGCCTGCATCTGGAGATCAACGCTCCGAGGATCTGGCATCGGCTGGGGATTGTCTGTCTCGAAGCCGGAGATCTGGACGGCGCGGAACAGGCCCTGAAGGTGGCGATCCAGCAGAAGCCGGAAGAAGCCCCTTACTACGTCGATCTCAGTCTTGTTCAGGCCCGTAAAGGGCTCTTCGAAGAAGCTCTTGAAAATGCCGTAACCGGCGATGGCCTCTGCCCCGACCATGTGCCGGCCATCAATAATATTGCCCATGCCCTTCAGTGCCTTGGCCGAAGCGAGGAGTCCCTGCCGTATTATGACAGGACCGTTGCTCTGGCGCCTGAAAATGGTGTCTGCCGTTTCGGTCGGGCTGTCAGTCTTCTGAAGGTGGGTAATTTCAAGGACGGATGGCGGGAATATGAATGGCGCTGGCGCTGTTGCCAGACTCCCCGGACGGACCTGCTCATGCCTCAGTGGGAAGGAGAAGACCTGCGTGGCAAGACCATTCTGATTCACCATGAACAGGGCTATGGCGATACGCTCCAGTTTATCCGTTTCATGCCTCTGCTCAAGGCGCGTGGCGCCACGGTCGTGGTTCAGATACCGATTCCTCTCGTCAGGCTTCTGGAAAGGGTGGAGGGCATCGACCGGATTGTCTCTGTGCTCGACCCGTCACTTCATCTGGATCTGCATTGCCCGCTGGTCGGCGTACCACTGCGTCTGAACCTGACGCCTTCGTCGGCTCCCGGCTGCCCCTATCTGTCTGTTTCCGAGGAAGAGCAGATCAGGCAGGGCGGGGCGCTTCGGCACAGCACTCTGAAAGATGTACAGCGGCCCGAGCTGATTGTTGGGCTGGTATGGAACGGGGATCCCCGTCCTCATGATCGCGTGGCTTCACAGGTCGATCGGCGTCGAAGTGTGCCGCTGGAAAAGCTTGCGTCCCTGATGGATGTGGAGGGCATTCGCTTTGTCAGTTTCCAGCTTGGCACGCCCAAAAACCAGATTGCCGAAACAGGCCTGCCTGTCATTGATGCCACGGACGGAATTACGGATTTTGCGGATACGGCTGCCCGGCTTTACGGCGTGGACCTGCTCATCAGTGTCGATACGTCCATTGTCCATCTGGCTGGCGGACTCGGTCTGCCAGTCTGGATGGTCTCACGCAGCGATGCGTGCTGGCGCTGGGGCGAAACCGGCGCGACCACGCCTTGGTATCCGAGCATGCGGATCTTCCGTCAGCCCCGTTCGGGGGACTGGGAGACCCCGGTTGCCGAGATCGCAGATCTGCTCCGGCAGTTCGTCGCGCTCTATCGGATGAACCTCGAAACCGAGGCGGCCTGAGGTACAGGCCATAAAAAAAACCGGCCGATCCCGAAAGGGCGGCCGGTTTTTCATGTGCGGGCTGAAAGCGCCCCTTAGCGGGGTGCGATCACCATCAGCATCTGGCGGTTTTCAAGGCGGGGCATCTGCTCCACCTTCGCCTTTTCCTCGACTTCCTGCCGGATACGCTCAAGCATCTTGATGCCGAGTTCCTGATGGGCCATTTCGCGGCCCTTGAAGCGCAGGGAAATCTTGACCTTGTCGCCCTCGTCAAGAAAGCTGTGAATGGCCTTGAGTTTCGTCTGGAAGTCGTGCTCGCCCGTACCGGGACGAACCTTCACTTCCTTGATCTCAATGACCTTCTGCTTCTTGCGGGCTTCGTTCTTCTTCTTCTGCTGCTCATACTTGAACTTGCCGTAGTCGAGAATCTTCACGACAGGAGGAACAGCGGTCGGGCTGATTTCCAGAAGGTCGAGACCCACCGAAAAAGCGCGCATCAGGGCATCCCGGGTCGTCATAACGCCCTGCATTTCGCCTTCTTCGTCAATCAGACGAACCTGCGGAACACGGATTTCCTCGTTGACGCGCGGTCCTTCACGGGTGGGCGCGGCCTGCATCGGCGGTCTAGCTATGGTCAGCTCCTGTCATCAGTTTCGTTCGGGTCCGGTCAGCAGCATCCGCCTTCACGAAGAAAGGCGGGATACGGCCATTCCCGATCCCGTTCCTTCTGCACATAGTCCTGCCTTACGCCCGGTGCAAGGGGATTACGTTCAATCCTTTGCAAAGCGCGCGATGTCGGGGGCCTGAGCCTCTTTCGCAAGGGCTGCAACGGCGTCGTCGAGCGACAGGATCTCCTGTGCCGCGCCGCCCAGACGCCGCATGGCGACCTTGCGCTCCTCGGCTTCGCGGCGACCCACGACCAGGATGACCGGAACGCGCGCAAGGCTGTGTTCGCGGATCTTGGCGTTGATCTTGTCGCTGCGGGTGTCGGTCTCGACCTGGAGTCCCGCGGCCTTGAGCGTTGCCGCGACTTCGTTGGCGTAGTCGGCGGCGTCGGAGACGATGGACGCCACGACAACCTGCGTCGGTGCCAGCCAGAGCGGGAACTTGCCGGCATACTGCTCGATCAGGATGCCGATGAAGCGCTCGAAACTGCCGAGAATCGCGCGGTGCAGCATGACCGGGCGATGACGGTTGCTATCCTCGCCGATATAGGACGCATCCAGACGCTCCGGAAGGACGTAGTCCACCTGAAGCGTGCCGCACTGCCAGTCACGACCGATGGCGTCGGTCAGCACGAATTCCAGCTTCGGACCATAGAACGCACCTTCACCCGGATTGTACTCGTATTCGACGCCCGCGATTTCACAGGCCTTCTTGAGCGAGCCTTCGGCCCGGTCCCAGACTTCATCCGAACCCGCACGTGTTTCCGGACGATCGGAGAACTTCACGCGGAAGGTGTCGAATCCAAGATCGGAATAGACTTCTGCCAGCATCTTCACGAACTTCGCGGTTTCGTCCGCGATCTGGTCGTCCGTGCAGAAGATATGGGCGTCGTCCTGCGTAAAGCCGCGCACGCGCATGATTCCATGGAGTGCGCCCGACGGCTCGTAACGGTGGCATGCGCCGAATTCCGCCATCCGCAGCGGCAGCTCACGATAGGAACGCAGACCGTGGCGGAAGATTTGCACATGGCACGGGCAGTTCATCGGCTTGAGGGCAAGCGTCTTGTCCTCGTCCTCGACGGTCGCGATGAACATGTTCTCGCGATACTTGTCCCAGTGGCCCGAAGCCTCCCAGAGCGCGCGGTCCACGAGCTGCGGGGTGCGGACTTCCTCGTAGTTGTTCCGCTCCTGCGCACGACGCATGTAGTCCTGCAGGACCGTGTACAGGCGCCAGCCCTTGCGGTGCCAGAAGATTTGCCCGACGGCTTCTTCCTGGATGTGGAAGAGGTCCATCTCGCGGCCGATGCGGCGATGGTCGCGCTTCTCGGCTTCCTCAAGGCGCAGGAGATGGGCGTCCAGCTCCTTCTTGTCGCGCCAGGCGGTGCCGTAGATGCGGGTCAGCATGGGGTTGCGGTGGTCGCCGCGCCAGTAGGCCCCGGCCACGCGCATCAGCTTGAATGCCGTGCCGACATCGCCGGTCGTGCGCAGATGCGGGCCACGGCACAGATCGAGCCATTCACCCTGACGGTAGATCGAGATCTGCTCGTCTTCCGGCAGGTCCTGGATCAGCTGCGCCTTGAAGTCCTCGCCCTTTTCTTCAAAGAAACGGATGGCCTCGTCACGGTCCCAGACTTCGCGGACGAACGGCGTATTGGCCGCCACGATCTCGCGCATTTTGGCTTCAATGGCCGGGAAGTCTTCCGGGGTGAACGGCTTTTCACGGGAGAAATCGTAATAAAAGCCGTCCTTGATGCTTGGTCCGATCGTGACCTGCGTTTCAGGCCACAGGGACTGCACGGCCTCGGCCAGAACATGCGCCGCGTCATGGCGGATCATTTCCAACGCGTCCTCATCCTTGCGGGTGATGAACTTTACGGACGCATCGCTGCTGATTTCGGTCCCGATATCGACGGGCTTGCCGTCCACTTCCATCGCCATGGCGGCCTTGGCAAGACCCGGCCCGATGGAAGCCGCGATCGTCGTGCCCGTCACCGTCCCGTCGAATGTGCGGACGCTTCCGTCGGGGAGTGTGATGGCGGGCATGGAGATCGCTCCTGTGCGAGTGGGGACGGCAGATCGCTCTGCCGAAAAACGAACCGGTAAATGGCCTCAATCCCCGCCGCGCTGCAACCCCCAGACGGACAGACAGTCCGTTTTCAGGTCGCTTTGTCCATCTGAAGCACAAGCGGCGGGACATTGCCGGGATCGGACTGTCGGCCTTCATCCCATCCGCAGGTGAGATAATGGACAAGCGGCCAGATCCCGTAATAGGCATCCTGCGCCACATCCGGGTTGTTCCCGGCGTAGAAGACCGGATCGAACATCCGGTATTCGTGCTGCTGCCCGTCTTCCCGTGCCCGATGCGCGACAAAGCCGGAGGGAATGTTGAGGGGTGGATGCGGAATGGTATTGCCGGTTCCAAGCAGGATATCCGGATCAATCCCCAGCTCCCGCAGGCGTTGTGCGATCACGGGGGCATAGATGTTCGAAACAGGCCGATACCCGGCGGAAAAATCCGCGGCGCCGGTTTCGAAATAGAAGTGAAGATGCGTCCCGTCCTGAGGGTGCTCCAGCGTCTCGCCGGTTTCCGAAGCGGCCAGTTTCTGTCGCGCGAAACGGCGGATTTCTTCATAGTCCGGACGATTATGCAGATGGAGATGCACGAACGGCGTGCGGACGTAGCGCTCGGGATAAATGCTCTGAGGGTTGTGAAACCCCCGGTCCAGACTGACGATCGTCTGCGCCCGGAACAGTCCGCGCCGCACGATCTGGGGCAGATAGTAATCCGGCGCCTCCGGCACGTTCAGCAGAAGCCGGTCCGTAATGAACGTGGCGTTTTCCTGCGCCAGATAATCGAACTGCCGTCGGATGACCTCCGGATCGAGCGAAAGCTGGTCCAGAAAGACCGTCAGGAACTCGTCGCAATCCAGTGGTACGGCAAAATCGCAGGCATTCTCCGCGTCCCACTGCCGGATGATCCCGGCAATGACGTCCCCTTTGTGCAGGAAATCGCCGGGGGATGCATGGTCCCTGACGATGTGGACACCTTTGCCTTCATACCGCGTCTGGATGTCCAGAACGGCCGGATCGGTCGAGCCATTGTCGATGACGGTCAGATTGGAGAAGCCGAAAATCGCCGCGTGCCACAGAATCCAGGGCTCCAGCAGTGTCGCCTCGTTCTTCTGCATCATGACGCAGCGGACCCGGGTCATCGGGAGAGCATTGCCTCCATGCAGGTCTCGACCCGGGAGGCGGGCAGCATCGCCAGATCAGGCACCACGATCAGATCCGTGCGGCCTGCCGTGGGGGTGAGGGGAGCTGTCAGGCGCGGGTCGCTGTCATGGCCGAAGAGCGTGATGCAGGGCGTGTCCATTGCGGCGGCCAGATGCATCGGGCCGGTGTCGTTCCCGATTACGATTTCCGCCCCGTCCAGCACGCCAGCCAGTTCCAGAAGCGTGGTCCGGCCTGTTAGGTCGAGGGCGGTAGGGCAGAGGCGCAGCATGTCCTGAGCCAGTGGAGCCTCGGCCTGCGTTCCCACGATGACGGGGCGGATGCCTTTTGCCACGAGCATATTGGCGACCTCGGCGAAGCGCGACGTAGGCCAGCGTTTCTGCGGGCGGTGGAACGCCGCACCCGGCACCAGAACGGCGTAGGGCGCGGCGATGTCAGGCCCATGTCCCTGAAGCCAGCGCGGAACACTGCGGGGCAGGGGCGTGACGCCGGCATCATGAAGCTGGTCATCCAGTCGGGCCAGCGTATGCATGTCGTTGCGTGACGGATTGCCGTGCGGATGGCAGCACCCGTCGGAAATGCCGGACCAGTTTGCGGGCTGTCCGGCGAGGCGGAAATAGGTTTTCGAACGCCCCGAGGTCTGAAGATCGAAGACCCGGTCGTAGCCGCGGAGTTTTCTGGAAAGGCGCCATAGCCCCGGCAGGTTGCCCATCGACGGACGGTCATCCGTCAGGATTTCGTCGAACCACGGCGCAGCACGGGCCAGATCCACGAAGGGTGCTGTGGTCAGGAGGGTCAGTGTGGCGTGGGGAAAAGCGGCCCGGATGGACGCGAAAGCTCCGAATGCCTGAACGAAATCGCCCAAGGCGCCGAGCTTTATGACAAGAATGCGACTCATGAGCCGACTTTAGCAGGGTGTTGCGGAACGCCAACCATTCACGGCTGCCGTTCCGCAAAGAAATCCCGGACATGGGATTTCGGTCCTTTGCCCCTCTGCTTGGGGGAAAGGATCAGACCGTTTTGTCGACGCCCTGTGGAGCAGCCGAGGAACTCCCTTGGGCGCCACCCTTGGCCACAACGACCATGGCCGGCTTCAGCAGACGGCCCTTGAGCAGCCATGCCGGCGTCCAGGACTGCATGACATGGCCCGACGGATGCTGGTCGGACGGCTGTTCCGCCATGGCCTGGTGCAGGTTGGCGTCGAACGGCTTGCCGGTCGGGTCTTCGCAGGTGATGCCGTGGCGTTCGAGAATGTTGATGAAGGACCGCTCGGTGCCTTCGATTCCCTCACGCAGCTTGGTGATGAGGACGTCCTCGCCTTCCGTCTTTGCGGGCAGGGACGCCAGGCCGCGCTGAAGGTTCTCGGCAGCCTCGACCACGTCACGGGCGAATTTCTGGATGGCGTACTGGCGCGCATCCTCGATGTCGCGCTTGGCACGGGCGCGGATGTTCTGGCTTTCGGCTTCGGAACGGACCCAGCGGTCCTTGAGTTCCGCAACCTGTGCTTCAAGAGCCTCGATCCGGGCTTCGGGAGTCGTCTCTTCCAGCGTTTCACCGCCGGTTTCGTTCATGCCCGGCGTTTCGTGGCCGGAGGTCTCGACGCCCTGTTCAGGCACGTCGTGGGCCGTTTCCGGCGAGGCGTTGTGGTCTGTCATGTCACGACCTTCTTTGGTGGGACGGGCCATCATGCGGCCCCGTTCTTCTTCAGGAGATAACGCTGATTGTCTCAAAGACAAGGGTTGCGCTGTCGCATAGCGACGCATCATGTCACTGAAAAGCCTATTTTCCGCCATCATGGATCATGGGTTATAGGTAAAAGGCCGCAACAGTTCTTAGCAGACGGACCCCTCATGGAGACGCCCCGAACCCCCTACGCGCCGCCCGCTTCTGCCTCGCAGACGCCGACCGGAGCCTCCGCCGCGCCGATCATCGCGCTGGTGGACGATGACCGGAACATTCTCGCCTCCGTCCAGATGACGCTCGAAGCCGAAGGATTTACCGTCCACACCTATACCGATGGCGAAAGCGCGCTGCAGGGCATCACCTCGCGCCCCGTCAGCCTCGCGGTTCTGGATGTGAAGATGCCGCGCATGGACGGCATGGAACTGCTCCAGCGCCTGCGCGCTCGCTCGAACCTGCCGGTGATTTTCCTGACGTCCAAGGACGAGGAACTGGACCAGCTCATGGGCCTGCGCCTGGGGGCTGACGACTACATCACCAAGCCGTTCTCCCAGCGCCTGCTGATCGAACGCATCCGCGCCCTGCTGCGCCGTCAGGATGCCAGCCGGGCCGAGGCCACGGGGGTTGCCGCCGTCGGCTCCGCCATCGTGCGTGGCCAGCTCTCGCTGGACGAAACACGCCATCAGTGCCTGTGGGGTGGCCAGGACATTGCGCTGACGGTCACGGAGTTCCTGCTGGTCAAGGCGCTCGCTCTGCGTCCGGGTATGGTGAAGTCCCGCGATCAGCTCATCGACGCCGCCTATGGCGACAACATCTATGTCGATGACCGCACGATCGACAGCCATATCAAGCGCGTCCGCAAGAAGTTCCGTCAGGTGGATGACGAGTTCAACCAGATCGAGACGCTGTACGGCATCGGCTACCGCTACCGGGACGAGTAAGCGCGCGTGGATGATGACTCCGCTTCCTTCCCGACAGGTCACGCGCTCGACGTCGACCGGCTCGAACAGGGTCGAGACCGGCGCCGTGCCGAATCGGCCCGTGCGGGGCTGGGCGAGTCCCTGCGGAGTGTCGGCGCAAAGATCCTGAGGCGTCTGCGCCCCCGCCGGGCGTCGGAGATCTCCCTGTCGCGCCGGCGTCTGGCTTCGCCGCTTCTGGTGCGGATCCTGCTGCTCAATGCCCTGCCGCTTGCTCTTCTGGCTGTCACGCTGCTGTTTCTGGACCAGTTCCAGAACGGCCTGCTGGAAACCGACGTCAACGCCCTGCGCGAGCAGGCCCATATCTATGCCGGAGCTCTCGGCCAGTCTGCCGTCCGGGTCAGCGCCCATGCGCCCGGCCATCCGGCGCCCGGCGGTAATCTGGAACTGGACGTCGCGCAGGCGCGCCCCCTGTTGGCCCGACTGACCGAACCGAGCCCCAACGCCCATGCCCTGCTGTTCGATCCGGACGGCAAGCTTGTCGTGGACAGTCGCACGGCCTCGCGTGGCAAACAGGATCATGCTGCTCCCGACCCTGTCGATGGAGGATCGTGGCAGCCGCCCCGGAACAATATTCTCGAAAGTTTCTACGACTGGCTGCTGTCGCTCCTGCCGCTGACCTCCAGCGAGGAAGTGACGCTCGACACCAATGACACCGCCATGGACGGCCCGCATGATGCCCAGCCGTTCCACTCCCAGGCGGAACTGCCGCCCTTCATCCGGCGCACCAAGGACCATCAGCTTGTCGTGACGGTCGTGGAGCCTGTTGTGCGCGATGGCGTGACGGTTGGCGAAATCCAGCTCACCCGTCACGCGCCGGAAGTCGACCGGACGCTCTTTGCTGTCCGCTCCTCGATCCTGTCGCTGGTTCTGGCTGCCCTCGTCGTGACGGTCCTGCTGTCCTGGTACCTGTCGCTCACGATCGCCCGGCCGCTGCTGACGCTGGCGCGTGCGTCCAACGACATGCGCGAGACGGATGGCCGCAAGGATCTTGTGCCGGAACGGCTTCTGGCCCGGCGTGACGAAATCGGTGTTCTGGCCCGCTCGCTCCGTGGCAGTGCGCTGGCGCTCTGGGCGCGGATGGACGACATCGAACGCTTTGCCGCCGATGTCAGCCACGAGATCAAGAATCCGCTCTCTTCCATCCGTTCAGCCATCGAGACCCTGCCGCGCATCCAGATCGCTGAACGGCGCGAGAGGCTGCTCGGCATCATCAATAGCGACGTCAAACGGCTCGACCGCCTGATTACGGACATTTCCGATGCCAGCCGCATCGACGCGGAACTCTCCCGGGTGCGTCCCGAACCCGTCTCGGTCGTGGCCCTTCTGTCCATTCTCGCGGAAATGCATCAGACGACGCGCCGTGAGAACGATCCCGTGCTCCGGCTCGATGTCCGCGATCAGGACCCGCCGCTGAAGGCGCTGGCTGTGGAAGACCGCTTGGTGCAGGTCCTGCGCAACCTGATCGGCAATGCGGTGTCGTTCTCGCCGCCAAAGGGCATCATCGCCCTGCATGCCAGCGCGCGCGACATTGCCGGGGAAGGGCCCGGGACCGGCAGCGTGGTTGAAATCACCATCACTGATCAGGGCCCTGGCATTCCGCCCGGAAAGCTCGACAGCATTTTTGACCGTTTCTATTCAGAGCGGCCCCAGACCGAAAACTTCGGCCAGCATTCCGGACTCGGCCTCGCGATCAGCCGGCAAATCATTCACGCCCTGCGCGGCAGCCTGTTCGCCGAGAACCGCATGGATGCGTCCGGGGCGATCCGCGGCGCCTGCTTCGTGGTGCGGCTGCCCCGCGCGCCCTGAGGCTGACAGCCGGACCGGGGCCTGAACGGTGATGGCTGGCCCCGAAGACAGCCCGTCGATCACGCCCGGCACGAGCGTCGCCGCAAAGGGGAGGGCCAGGACCAGCAGCGGGAGGAGATGTCGGGCCATGACCGTTACTTCCTGGCGGACAGGGCGAGGAAGACATGGCCGTTCCTGCGGCTGGCCCGCTGCTGGTCGCGCAGGTCATACAGGCTGGTCCGGGCATCGGAGAGGGCGTCCTGTTCGCAGTCGGTCACGTCGGTTGCGAGCAACCAGTCTTCCTCCTGAAGCTGGTGGCAGACGGCGTGGGAGGCCTGGGTGACCTGCTGCGTCGCCGTTTCCCAGCCCTTCCGGGACGTGAGATCCAGCGAGGACAGATCAACTCTCATGCTGACCCTGCCAGTGCTGGCAGGCGTGGTGCTGGCCGAAGTGGTCCCGGCGGATGTCGGGATAGCCCGAGCGGCCTGAAGGGGCAGGACAATGCTGGCAGACAGGGCGCAGATCAGAAGGGAAGAAAAGCGGATCATGGCATGAAGCTCCTGAAGAGGAATCCGACGCTCGTGGCGTCTGGAAATCTTCAATGCATGAAGCGTGCCAATTTCTGTTTTCTGCGCCTTAAATCCGTTCGGAAAAGCTGCCTAAAGCCCTAAAACCGTAAAAACGGTCCGTTGCGCCATAAAATGGCGTGTTTTGCTGTTATTTATCCGGTGTTGCGGTCAGGCTGAGGGCGATGCGCTGCTCGGGCAGGGGAAAACGCTGCACGATCCGCAGGGTCAGGGCGGGTTTTGCCGCCGCCAGGGCCTCGTTCAGGGCAGCCTGACACTGGGCAAAGGTCTGACCTTCGCGAATCATGGCGGCGACGTGCCGGGTGTGGCCCAGGGTGAGGCCATGATCGGCCAGAGCTTCGGAAATGGCGAAAAGTGCGGCCTGACATTCATCCGACAGCCGGCCGGGACGGTCCCCGTCCGGACCGAAGCCACTGAAATCGGTGCAGGTGACTTCGTCTCCATGTACGGTGACGGTCTGGTGAGGGAAGGATGCGCCCATGGGTTCGTGGTCCTGCTCCATGTCAGGGATCCGTCATGCCCCTGTCCGACCCAAGGTCTTAGTCCGCTCCCGTGGAGGTCGCAATCCATCATGTCCGTCCTGTCATTTCTGCCTGAAGGCTCGGTCCATGCCTGCTGCGTGGCGTGTAACGGAGACGGCGTGCTGATTTCCGGCCCTCCCGGGTCGGGAAAATCCGAACTGGCCCTGCGGCTGATGGATGCGGGTTTCGATCTCGTGGCGGATGACCGGGTCCTGCTGGACGGCGCCGTGGCGTCCGCCCCTGACCGCCTTGCGGGGCTGATCGAGGTCCGGGGGGTGGGAATCCTGAGGACATCTTTTGTCACAAATGCGACGGTGCGTCTGCGGGTCTGTCTGGGCGAGGGGCAGCCCCGTCTGCCGGAGCCCTGCCGGGACCCGTGGACGGGAGCGGTCATGCTACGTCTGGAGCCCGGTTTTCCGGGAACGGTGGCGCGGATCAGGGCGGCCCTGAAGGCCTGCTGCGGCACCTATGAATGGGTGGCCGGAGCAGGCGAAAATGTTGCGGAAACGTGAAGGTGCGAAATAGTTCCGCACAAAGGGAAAAACGGCTAGAGTGTGGCGCATGGCATCGGCGAACCATCCCGAGTCTGGCTCCATATCCGGATATGATCATGGTTCCCGCCGGATCCTGATCGTGACGGGTCTGTCCGGGGCGGGAAAATCATCCATATTGCGGGTTCTGGAAGATCTGGGTCATGAGGTCGTGGACAACCCACCCCTGAACCTGATCCAGGCGCTCGCGTCACGGGCCGGACAGAATCTGGCCATCGGGATCGACGTCCGCAGTCGCGGGTTCGAGGCCTCCCGTGTGCTGGAAGAGCTCGAACGCCTCCGACTTCTGCCCGACTGCTCGGTGCAGCTCCTTTATGCCACCGCCGAACCCGAAATCCTTCTGCGTCGCTTCACCGCCACGCGCCGCCGCCATCCACTGGTCACCAGCGGCACCATTCTTCCCGGAATTGAACAGGAAACCGCCCTTCTGGCCCCGCTGCGGGCCAATGCGGATCTCGTCATCGACACCTCCGACCTGCCATCGCCGGAACTGCGCCAGCTGATCGAGACGCGCTTTGGCAGCACGGGCGGGGAAGGGCTGACGGTTGCACTGATGTCCTTTGCCTATCCGTCCGGTCTGCCCCGCGAGGCGGACATGGTTTTTGATGCACGCTTCCTGCGCAATCCCCATTATGATCCCGCCCTCCAGCCCATGACCGGACTGGACGAGGCAGTGGTGCAGTATGTGAAGTCGGACCCAGCCTATCCCGCGTTTTTCAGCCATATCCAGAGCCTTCTGGAGCTTGTGCTTCCCCGCTTCGTCGCGGAGGGCAAGAAATACGCGACCATTGCCATCGGGTGCAGTGGCGGCCGTCATCGCTCGGTGACGATCGTGGAAGAACTCGCCCGCATTCTCCCGAAAACGGTACCGGTCGGGCCGATGATGGTCCTGCACCGTGAACTCGCCCGCAAGGGTCTGGCGTCCTGGCGCTGGGCCGTTCCACCCCAGGATCCCTCACAGGACACAACGGTATGATCGGACTGATGCTGGTAACGCATGGGCGTCTTGGGGATGTCCTGCTGGAAACGCTGGTGCATGTCGTGGGACCCCAGACGCAGGTCGGCGTGGTGGGCGTAGCGGATGACGATGATCCGGCGGTGCTCCGCCCGGCGGCCGAACGCCTGCTTCAGCGCCTCGATACCGGGGACGGGGTACTGCTGCTGACGGACATTTTTGGCAGCTCACCGTCCAATCTGGCGCTCTCCCTGCGGGAGCCGGGGCATGTCGAGGTTGTGTCGGGCGTGAATGTGCCCATGCTGGTCAAGCTGGCGAAAACGCGGCGGGATCTGGACCTTGCAGGCTGCGTGGAAAAGGCCACAATGGCCGGGCGGAAGTATATCGCCGTGGCGTCACAGCTTCCCGACCCCTGTCTCCATGGCGGGCCGCGTGCCTGTACGCTGCCGGTTCATTGAATTGAGTTCACTGAATGAGCGACACGACCCTTTCTCCCGGTACAGTTGCCCCCCGCACCGTCACCATCGTCAATCATCTGGGCCTTCATGCCCGCCCCGCCGCCAAGATCGTCACCACAGCCGAGCGTTTTGACGCTGAGACCACGATCGCCCATGGCACCAATGTCGTCTCCGCCCTGTCGATCATGGGGCTGATGATGCTGGGCGCGGGAGAAGGGCAGGACGTCACGCTTCGCGCCCACGGCCCGCAGGCCGCCGAAGCGCTGGATGCACTGGCAGCCCTGATCGCGGACGGGTTTGGCGAGCGTGACTGAAGCCTCAGGGCGACCGACCCGCAGCCGTTCCGCCCGCTCCTCCCGCCGCAGCCCGCGTTCCGGCGTTCTCCTTCAGGGCAAGGCCATCACGCCGGGCATGGGGCTTGGTCCCGCCGGGCGTGTCGAGGAACTTCCCCTTCCCGACATTACCGAACGCTACAGCGCCATCGGGCCGGAAGCCGAGGGCGTCCGGCTGGACGAGGCGATCGCCCGCGCGCTTCACCAGATCGAAAAGATGCGGGACCGGCTGGTCGGGCTGCCGGAAGAGGGCCGCGAGGAAATCGCCTCCCTTCTGATGGTCTATGAGCGGATGCTCGGCCCGTCGCGGCTGCTGCGTCAGGTTCGCAGCCGGATTGCCGACGAGGGGCTGTGCGCCGAGGCTGCCGTTTCGGAAGTCACGCGGGAACTGGCGTTGCAGGTCTCGCGCATGGCCGAGGCCGTGGCGCGCGAGAACAATACGCAGGAAGCCGACGCCAATCTGCGTCTGGCGGGTGAGTTCGAGGAAATCGGCCGCCGCCTCGTTCGGAACCTGACCGGCATTTCCTATCGCGCGTTTTCCAGCCTGCCGCCTGGCTCCATTCTGGTGGCCGAGCAGCTCCGTCCGGCCGACGTCGCCATGATCGACCCGGCCCGGATTGCGGCCGTGGTGACGCAGGGCGGTGGTGGGGCCGATCACACGGCCATTCTGCTGCGCGCGCTCGACATTCCCGCCATCCTCGCCGTGCCGAACCTCATGGCGCAGGTGCAGGAAGGCGAGATGCTGGTCGTGGACGGGCATCTTGGCACCGTCACGCTTTCTCCCAACGAGACCGAACTGCGGCTGGCGGCAGAATCCGCACAGCGTGAAGTCAAGGAAAAGCGGGCTTTCGGGCGCCTCAAGCGCCTGCCCGCCCAGCTTCAGAGCGGCGAGGACATTGAGCTTTCGGCCAATCTGGAACTCCCGGCGGAAATGCCGATGCTCCTGCGCAATGGCGCCAAGGGCATCGGCCTGCTGCGCAGCGAATTCCTGTTCGGCGAACGCGAAGACCTGCCGGACGAAGACGGCCAGACGGAGGCCTATCGCGCCATCGTTCAGGCCATGGACGGACGGCCTGTGACGATCCGCGTGCTGGACTGGGGTGGCGAGAAGGGCCGTGCCTGCATGCGCAGGCTGGGTCTTGCGGAACAGGTCGCGGACGGAGACAATCCCGCGCTGGGTCTGCGGGGCGTGCGCCTTCTGCTCCGCGTGCCGGAGGTGCTGGAGACGCAGTTCGCGGCCATCCTCCGCGCCGCCGAGCCTGCCGAGGGCGTTCCACCCGGTCGGGTGCGGATCCTGTTGCCGATGGTCACGTCGTCAGACGAAATTGTGGACGCGCGCGAGATTTACGATCGCGTGGTGCGCCGCCTCAAGCGCAAGGGACACACGCTCCCCGATCCGCTGCCCCCACTGGGGATCATGGTCGAGACTCCGGCCGCGGCGCTCACGGTGGACACGCTGGCCCGACACGCCGATTTCATGGCGCTCGGCACCAATGACCTGACGATGTACACGCTTGCCGTGGACCGTGCGGATTCCATGGTGGCGGACCGCTACAGCCCGCTCCATCCCGGTGTGCTGAGGCTGATTGAGGCGGCTGCGGATTCGGCGCTGCGGGCGCGCCGTCCGATTTCGGTCTGTGGCGAGATGGCGTCCGATCCCCGGGTGGTGGCGTTGCTGATTGGCCTGGGTCTGCGGTCTTTTTCCATGAATTCCGCGTCTCTGCCACGCGTGAAACGCCTGATCCGTACTCTCACGCTCGAAGACTGCGACCAGCTGCGCCGTCAGGTCATGCTGGAAACCGATCCGGTCGTGATCCGCGATCTGGTGCGGCAGTTCGCAACCTGACCTGATGTTTGCGCACGGGTCTCTCGGCAAAGCGCGACGGGAATGCCATATTGACCCTCATGCCGGATTCTTCTGCCATTGCTGACACGCTCACCTTTTCGCCCGAGGTCACGGAACGCCTCGATCGCACGGCCGAATGGTGCCAGCGCAACGGACAACGCCTGACGGAAACCCGCCGTCTGGTACTGGGTCTGATTCTGTCGAGCGAAAAGCCCTCCGGCGCCTATGACCTTCTGGCCAGACTGCGCCCCGCCCATCCGAAAGCCGCGCCACCCACGGTTTACCGCGCGCTGGAGTTCCTGCTGGAGAACAGCCTGATCCACCGTCTGGAGCGCCTGAGCGCCTTTGTCGGCTGTTCGCATGCCGTGGAATGTCCGCATGGCTGCAATCACCATGACGAAGGCGGGATGCACCGCGCGCAGTTCCTGATCTGCCGCGGTTGCGACCGCGCCTGGGAACTGGAACAGGACGCTATTGCCCCGGTTCTGACCCGTGCGGCGCAAAGCATGGGATTCCGTGCCGAGGCTGCCACCGTTGAAATTGAGGGCCTGTGCGCGGCCTGCCAGAAAGCCGGCGTTACACCGGTGCGGCGTCCCAAAACCGCAGCGGGCTAAGACATCATGGGCCGCCGTTCCCCGCCCCCGGCGTCCCTGTTTGAAAAACTGCCGAAGTCTCGCCGCCCCCGGTCTTCCAGTACGTCACTCCGCGTTCCCGCGCCTGTGACGGAGCAGCCGGACCTTCTGAACTGGAGCCCACCGCTCACGCATCTGGCCGCTGCGGATGTTGAGGCCTCTTTTCTCGACCCCGCCGGTTTCCGCCCCCCTGCGGGAGAGGCGTTCGTGTATCACCTGACGGACGCCGGAACTGCCCGGAGCCTCGTGCGGGATGGCCTGCCGCTGGCGGACGGCCTCATGTTCCGCACCGCCGTCAATCTGGCGGAAGACCTCGCGGATGTTTCTGCCGCAGGCGAGATGGGGGTGGTGCGGGTGCGTCGCCGCCTGATCCAGCCTTGGCTGACGGAGGATCGCCAGGACGGCCGTCCGTGCTATGTGCTCGGATCACAAACGTCATGACAGACACCATGAGAGGCAGGGAGAGGAATTCATTATGGCAGCACAGTCGGGCCTTCTGGCCGAGGTCACGCGCGGCGGACGTGTGGAATCCCACCATCTGGGCCGGGCCGTCGTCGTGGATGCCGATGGTGGTGTGGTGTGGTCCTGCGGTGACGTGGACGCCGCTGTCTTCCCGCGCTCGACCGTCAAATCCCTGCTGGCCATCGAACTGGTGGAAAGTGGCGCGGCCGACCGGCTCGGCTTGAGCAATGACGCGCTGGCTCTGGCCTGCGCCTCGCATGGCGGCGAAAAGGCCCATGCCGAAATGGCTGCCACGATGCTGGCTTCCGTAGGCCGGGATGTCGGGTCCCTGGAATGTGGAACGCACTGGCCGACCTATGAACCCGCGGGCCGCGCTCTGGCCGCTGCCCATCAGAACGCCTGCCCGTTGCACAACAACTGCTCCGGTAAACATGCGGGCATGGTGTGCCTGTCCTGCGATCAGGGCGTCGATCCGACCGGCTATATCGATCCGTCCCACGAGATCCAGCGCCGCGTGACGGATGTGCTGGCCGCGATGATGGACACACCCCATGACGACAGAAATCGCGGCATGGATGGCTGTTCCATGCCGACCTATGCCGTTCCGCTGAAAGCGCTGGCGAAAGGTTTTGCAAGATTTGGCGCAGGAACCGGACTGTCCGAAGGGCGTTTCCGTGCGGCCACACGTCTTCGTGAGGCCGTGGCGGCCAATCCGTTCATGGTCGCGGGGACGGGGCGCTACGACACGAAAATCATGGATCGGTTCGGCACGCGGGTTTTTGTGAAAATGGGCGCGGAAGGCGTGATGATCGCCTCCCTGCCTGAACTGGGATTGGGTCTGGCCATCAAGACCGATGACGGCGCCAACCGTGCGGCGGAGGTTGCGATGTCCGCCCTGCTGCGTCGCTTCGGCGGGGAAACCCTGTGTGCGGACGCAGCAGACCGCGACATTCTGGACACGACATCCGTCCAGACACTGCGGAACTGGAACGGCTTTACGGTCGGCGAAATCCGCAGTGCCCTGCCGCTGTAAACGGTTTTGTGTTACAGATTACGGATATGACATCCCGGCAACAGGGAGGTGTCACTTTATGACTGAGTGAAAGGAACGCGCTACCAGATGAATGATCAGGTCGGAACGACAGAGACCCTGTTGCCGCAGGATGACAGTAGCACATCCATTTTCGATGCAACACGCTTCAAGATCATCGCCATCGGCGTGATCGCGGCGCTGGCGGGCCTCATGTCCGGACTTGATATCGGGGTCGTCGCGGGCGCGCTGGATCTTTTCGGCAGGGAATATCACGCGTCCACCCTCGCGCTGGAATGGGTTGTCAGCTCCATGATGGCCGGTGCGGCGGCGGGTGCGCTGAGTGCGGGCTGGATGTCCAAGGCGCTTGGCCGCAAGCATTCCCTGATCGTGGGCGGTGCGATTTTCGTGATTGGCACGATCGGCTGTGCGATGAGCTGGTCGGTTGCGTCCATGATTTCCTTCCGGGTCGTCATGGGGATCGCGGTTGGTATTTCCGCCTTCACGGCGCCGCTCTACCTGTCCGAAATCGCCAGCGAGGATGCGCGCGGGGCGATGGTCTCGACCTATCAGCTCATGGTGACGGTCGGTATCTTCATCGCGTTCCTGTCCGACACGTATTTTTCCTATAGCGGCAACTGGCGCTGGATGTTCGGCGTCGCCGGCATCCCGGCCGTGCTGTTCCTGATCGGCGTCCTGTTCCTGCCCTACAGCCCGCGCTGGCTCATGGCGCAGGGCCGGCACAGGGAAGCCCGGCAGATCCTGCTCGACCTGCGGAACGATCCGCTGGAAGCTGCCAAGGAAATCCGTGCCATCCGGGAGCAGCTGGAGACGAAACAGGAAGGCTTCAAACTCTTCCTGACCAACTCCAATTTCCGTCGTTCCGTGGCGCTGGGCGTGATGCTGCAGATGATGCAGCAGCTCGCAGGCATCAACATCGTCATGTATTACGCGCCCAACATCCTCGCGGCCGCGCATTTCGATGCACAGTCGCAGATGTGGTGCACGGCGATCATCGGACTGGTGAACATGCTCGCGACCTTCGTGGCGCTGGGCCTGGTTGATCGCTGGGGCCGCAAGCCGATCCTCTATGCGGGCTTCACGGTCATGGCGCTCGGCATGGGCGTTCTGGCCATGCTGCTCCAGACCGGCATGACCACGCAGTCCTCCCAGATTGCGGCCGTCTTCCTGCTGATGATCTTCTGCGCCGGTTTCGCCATGTCGGCGGGACCGCTGACATGGGTTCTGTGTTCGGAAATCCAGCCGCTGGCCGGACGCGATTTCGGGATCGCAATTTCGACCTTCACCAACTGGATGACGAATCTTCTGGTGGGTGTCAGCTTCCTGACGCTCATGCAGACGCTGGGAACGGCGGGCACGTTCTGGCTCTTCGCCGGACTGAACTCGCTGTTCCTGCTGCTGACGATCCTGTTCGTCCCCGAGACGCGGGGCATGTCTCTCGCAGTCATCGAAAAACGGCTCATGCAGGGTGTGAAACTCCGCAAACTGGGCCGCTAGAGTTTTCCGGGCATCACCATCGAGTGACCATGCGCCCGGCCCCTCTGGCCGGGCGTTTTCATTTAAACCTTCATCAAGGAAACGCGCTTGAGCGAATTTTCCCCATCTTCCCGTGACATCAGCCGCAATGTGAGCAAGGGCGGCGTCCTGCTCGTCTATGTGCTCTATATTGCCCGGTTCTTCACCGGGATCAGCCTGCTGGCGGGTGTGATCCTTGCCTATATCCTGCGCGGATCGAGCGTGGGCATGGAGCGGGCGCATCTGAACTGGCTGGTGCGCCTGTTCTGGTACGATGTGGCATTCATCATCGGTTCGGCCGCGCTGTTCCTGGCGTGCTTCATGACGGAACCGCCGGGCAGCTCAGGCCCCGGTCAGCTTCTCTTCCTGCTGCCGATCGGCATTTTCGTTGTGTGGAATATCGTCCTGCTGGTCGCGCTCATTGTGGGGCTGCGGGGCTTTCTGGCTGGACGTGGCCCGCTGCCGGAACGCTTCCGCGCCCTGGCCGAGTAGGTTTCGTCGTCGAACTGGCGTAATTCGCCAGTTTCCCGGCTTTCAGACTGGCCGCTCTTGCCAGAACATCGGTAAATCCGGTTCTGGCACGGTTCATGCATCAGGGTTGCTGTCGAGTTTTTCTCAGAGGAGCTTTCCCTCATGTACGCATCCTACGCCCCGTATGAACCCGCAAACCGCTACGGCCGCGGAGACGACGCCGAAACCGGGCGCGATCTGGTCCTGCTGGTTTATGCCCTGTACATCGCCGGCTTCTTCACGGGCGTGACCGCCCTGATCGGGGTGATGATCGCGCATTCAGGCCGCCGCTCCGCGACGGGGCTGAAGCGCGCGCAGCTGGACTGGCAGATCCGGATGTTCTGGTACGGCGTTCTGGCCCTGACGGTCATCGGGATGATCCATCTCATGGTCGCGGGTCTGGGCGCTATTACGGGTGGTCTCGGACTGGTGTTCATGGTGGTGCCATGGGGGCTGACGCTTGGCTGGGGAATTCTCACGGCCTGGGCGATCGCACGCGGCGTTCATGCCGCGCTGCTCAATCGCCCCGTTGCCACTGCACAGTTCTGAAGCCGGAAAGATCCCATCCCATGACCCGTTTCACGCTCTCTTTTCCTATCCTCGCCCTCGGGACCGCACTGGCCTTTCCGGTCTGTGCCGCGCCGTTGAGCCAGTCCTCCATTTCGGACGATATTTCCCAGTCCACCCTGCCTGAAGGCGGAAAGTTCTCCACCGTCAGCGGAGATGTCACTGTCGGGACATCGGACGGCCCCCTGTCCGTCCGGACCGTCAGCGGCGACATCCATGTCACGCAGTCCCACGGCCCGCTCGATGTCCATACGGTCAGCGGTACGCTGGATGTGGAGCACGCCGCCGGAGCCGTCGAGGTCCGCAGCGCGAGTGGAAACGTCACGCTGGATCACGCGGACGGCGCCGTCTCCATCCGCACCATGAGTGGCGAGAGCACTCTCGATCACGCCGGCCGGGATATCATGATCCGCAGTATCAGCGGAGACATGACCCTGATGCTCGACACTGCCTCCCAGATGCGCACGATCGATATCGGCACGATCAGCGGCGATATGACGATCCATTTGCCGCATGGTTTTGGTGGAACATTCGACATCCGCTTGAAACAGCGCCGTTCAGAGACGACGCTCCCTCTCCAGCAGTCCCTCGGCCTCACGGTGCAGATGGGGAACTGGGAGAAAGAATCCGGCAATTCGGAAGAGGTCCGGACGATTACGGCCACCGGCAAGGTCGGCGATGGCCGCGATCACATCATCGTCCGCAGCGTGGCCGGGTCCCTGAAGCTTGTTCAGGACTGAGCGTCGCTTTCAAAGCCCATCGCCCGCAGGCTCGCCGCCATGAACTCTGGCGGCGGGGCCTGTGCGCTGAGCGTATCGGATGGCAGGCTTAGTTCCAGACTGCGGGCCAGAAGATGCAGCCCCGGCAAAGCTGAGTCGTCCGGGGCAGAGGTTCCGTAAACCGGATCGCCAAGGATCGGCGTGCCCAGTTCCGCGCAATGGATGCGCGCCTGATGCGTCCGCCCGGTGAGCAGTTCCAGTTCCACCCAGCACAGACCCTCGCCACGCCCCAGAACCCGCCAGCGCGTGCGGGCTTCGTCGCCCTTCGCATCGACGCCCATCCGCCAGCCCGAGGCATCAGACTGACGCAGAAGCGGCGCGTCGATCTCGCCGCTATTCTGCGGAAGATCGCCCACCACGATAGCCCAGTACAGCTTGCGGACCTGCCGCTCCTGAAACGCCTTCTGCGCCTCGATCAGCGCCGTCTTGCGCCGTGCGACCAGCAGACAGCCGGACGTATCCGCATCCAGCCGATGCGCCAGCCATGGTCCCCCGCGTGGATGCGGGAGCAGTCGTGTCTCAACGGAATCCTGTGTGGAGGGGCCGGGATGAACCGCCAGACCGGCCGGTTTGTCCAGAATCAGGAAGCGGGGGGTTTCCAGCAGGACGGGAATGTCCATGCCGGGGTGAAATGGGGTGCGCGGCCCTTCCGGGGCAGGGGAGGCGGCCTGTTGGGGCAGGCGCCGTGGTTTATGTGCGTTGCGCGCGGCTTTTGCGCGCCGGATCCGGTCTTTCCGGTCAGTCTTCATGCTCTTCCTTGCGGCGGATCAGGATCTCGCGTTTGCCCACATGGTTGGCCGCACCGATGATGCCTTCCTTTTCCATCTGGTCGATCAGCTTGGCCGCGCGGTTATAGCCGATGGAGAGATGACGCTGGATGAAGCTGGTGGAGGCACGGCCTTCACGCATGACGACGTCCACCGCCTGATCGAACAGGCTGCCTTCCCCGTCACCACCCGAGCCGGACCCTGCCGTCAGGCCGCCCGCACTGTCGTCGTCCTGACCGGAGACCACGTCGTCGTTATAGATCGGGTCGCCCTTGGAGCGCAGATCCGCCACTACGGCCTCGACCTCGTCATCCGCCACGAACGGGCCGTGAACACGCGTGATGCGCCCGCCGCCCTGCATGAACAGCATGTCACCCTGACCCAGAAGCTGCTCTGCGCCCTGTTCCTGAAGGATGGTGCGGCTGTCGAACTTGCTGATGACCTGGAAGGAAATCCGGGTCGGGAAGTTGGCCTTGATGGTGCCGGTGATGACATCAACGGAAGGCCGCTGCGTCGCCATGATGACGTGAATGCCTGCCGCACGGGCCTTCTGGGCCAGACGCTGCACCGCCGTCTCGATTTCCTTGCCCGCGACCATCATCAGATCGGCCATCTCATCGATGACGACGACGATATAGGGCAGGTTTTCCGTTGCGACCTGCTGTTCGTCGAACACCGGGCGGCCTGTTTCGGGATCGAAGCCGGTCTGCACCCGCTTGGTGACCATCTCGCCCGTGGCGCGAAGCTGGTTCACGCGCTCGTTGTAGCCGTTGATGTTGCGGACCTGAAGCTGCGCCATCAGGCGATAGCGGCGGTCCATTTCCTGCACGGTCCATTTCAGCGCGCTGACGGCCTTGGCAGGCTCGGTCACGACCGGCGTCAGGAGATGCGGAATGCCATCATAGATCGACAGTTCGAGGATCTTGGGATCGATCATGATCAGGCGGCACTCTTCCGGGCTAAGCCGGTAGAGCAGCGACAGGATCATGGCGTTCACGCCGACCGACTTACCCGAACCCGTCGTACCCGCGACGAGCAGATGCGGCATTTTCGCGAGGTCGGTATAGACCGGAACACCGGCAATATCCTTGCCGAGCGCGATCTGGAGGCGTCCGGTGCCGTTCAGCCATTCCGGCGTGCGCAGCAGTTCGGAGAAATAGACCGTCTCGCGCTTGGCGTTCGGGACCTCGATGCCGATCACATTCCGCCCCGGCACGGTCGCGATACGTACGCTGAGGACCGAGAGGGAGCGCGCCACGTCGTCGGCCAGCCCGATCACGCGGGACGAGCGGATGCCCGGTGCGGGTTCCAGTTCGTACAGCGTGACGACCGGACCGGCATGGATATCGCCGATCGTGCCCTGCACGCCATAATCGGCCAGAACGCTTTCCAGCAGGCGCGCATTGGACTGCAGTGTCTCCTGAGACGGACCCGTTACAGCATGCGGCGGCGGCGGGTTCAGCAGGGACAGGGAAGGCAGTTCCCAGCCGGTCGTTACGGCATTGCGCGGCGCAACAGGGCGCGCGGGTACAGGCTCGGGCGGACGTTCCGGACGGCGCATCCCGAACAGGCCGCGCTTCTGCGGCTCGGGCTCGGGCGGCGTGTCGATGCTGCTCTGCGGCAGGTCCTCGTCCATTTCGTCGTCGATCTGGCGCCGCACGGGCGGCAACGGCGTGTCGCGCTGGCGGGCGATCTGGGCCAGACGCTCGGCATAGGGGTTGGACGGGACGTCCTCTTCTTCGGGTGCGGCGGTCTGGCGTGCGCGGGCGGCCGCGGCTTCCGTCTGGCTGATCGCGCGCGTTTCCGCGGCAGGCTGGCTGTAGGGATCGTCCTGCGTTTCCATCGGCGGCTGCATCCAGCCGGTATTCTGCGGCACGAAGGGCGCGGGACGCGAGCGCGGATCGCTCTTGCCGAAGCTGCGGCGCAGGAAGGAGAGGGGGGCCGCATCCGCAGCCGGAGCGCCACCAGCGGGGCTCGGCTGGAACTCGTACATCCGCGGG
This sequence comes from Gluconobacter sp. R75690, assembly GCF_015244525.1. Lineage (NCBI taxonomy): Bacteria > Pseudomonadati > Pseudomonadota > Alphaproteobacteria > Acetobacterales > Acetobacteraceae > Gluconobacter > Gluconobacter sp. R75690. The sequence goes on from NZ_JABCQB010000012.1 coordinate 42,499, forward strand.
TCCGGAGCCGGGCGATCGGTTGTCTGCGGACCGTTCATGCGTTTTGCGAGCGAGAATGGCTGGCGGCCCAGAAGCATGAGCGTCTGGCCCAGCGCGCGCCATTCGCGGGCTTCAAGACCCATGGCCAGCGGGAGCAGAAGCCCCATCAGCAGCAGGACCAGAATGACAGCAATCGCGTTCCCGGCGGCTCCGGCTTCCGCATGGGCCGCGTCTAGAAGGCGATGCGCGCAGGACACGCCCATTTCGCCGCCCAGACCGCTGGCGGTCGGCCAGGCGACTTCAAGTCCGGGAATGAGAAGCTGGAGCGTGCCGATGAATGTGGCGCTGGCGGGCAGGAGGGCGAGAGCGGCCACGATCCGCAGGATCGGCAGGCTCATGCCGTGATGACGGACCATGCGCCAGGCCCAGGCCAGAAGGATGACGATCGGCATGCCGCTGCCGAGGCCGAGCCACTGGATCAGCCCGTCCGAAATGGTCGCACCCGTGCGGCCCAGCAGGTTTGTCGGCTGTGTTCCGGTCGAGGTGTTGAAGGACGGATCGTGCGGATTGAAGCTCCACAAGGCGATCCCGACCGCCACGGCGAAGATCAGCAGGACAAGCCCGAGCAGCTCCATGCAGCGTGCGCGCAGGGCACTGCGCAGTTTTGGTGTCATGTGCCGGTCATGCGCGTCGCGGACGATGTTGCGCACTGTACTGGTCGATCGGCTGAACGCGGCCAAGTCTCGTCACCCCGTCGGTTTTCTGGATTAGCGGCTTGTAAAATTCACTCTGAACTATAGCCGACAGGGTACTGAATACAGAGGGAAAATTAAGGAAAAGTGGAGGAATGCCTCCAGATCGTCACCTTCGCGGCGCCGAAACGACGCTCGCAGAGGATTTCTGGCGTCAATGTGGGCATAAAGTGTTCGGAAGGTGGCACGATGGGCGTGAATTCTTCCGTGGCGCCTGTTTCGGTCACGATCAGCGCGTCCTGCGCCAGCCAGCCATTCCGCGCCAGCGCCCGCAGACCCGATTCGACCAGTCCCTTGCCATAGGGCGGGTCGAGGAACACCAGCGTATAGGGTTCCGTGGCTTTGGGCGGATGCGTGACGCTGCAACTCAGCACGCGGGAGCGGTCCCGCGCTTTGCAGATGTCCAGATTGATGCGCAGGGCTGCCAGTGCATTGCGGTCGCGCTCGATGAACGCGGCTTTTTCGGCGCCGCGGGACAGGGCTTCAAGCCCCATCGCGCCGGTTCCGGCATAGCAGTCCAGCACGAGGGCCTGTTCCAGCTCGTTCTGCCCGTACCAGGGCGCATGGGCGAGCATGTCGAAAATCGCCTGTCGCGTGCGGTCCGATGTGGGGCGTGTGCTGGTTCCGGACGGCGCGGTCAAGGCACGGCCCTTGTTGTCTCCTCCAACAATCCGCATGGATCAGCGCGTCCGGTGACGCTTCGGCGCGGGAAGGTCCGGCACCTGTTCACGCAGCGTCTTGCCCGGTACTTCCTCAAGCTCGCGCGCCTTGAGCGAGCCAAGCTGGAACGGTCCGTAGGACAGGCGGATCAGGCGGCTGACATGCAGGTTCAGGCCTTCCATGACGCGCCGGATCTCACGGTTCTTGCCTTCGCGCAGGCTGACCGTCAGCCAGGAATTGTCGCCTTTTGTGGAGTCCAGCGCGGCCTCGATGGAGCCGTAGCGCACGCCTTCATATTCAAAACCGTCGATCAGCGAGGCCAGACGCTTCTCGTCCACGATGCCAAAAACGCGCACGCGGTAACGGCGGACCCAGGAATTGCCCGGAAGCTCAAGGCGGCGGGCCAGTTCGCCATCATTGGTCAGCAGCAGCAGGCCTTCGGAATTGATGTCCAGACGCCCGACACTGATAACGCGCGGCATGCCCTCGGGCAGCGTGTCGAACACGGTCTGGCGGCCCTGTGGGTCCTTGTGCGTCGTCATCAGGCCATCGGGCTTGTGATACCGCCACAGGCGCGTGCGCTCGGGGGAGTCCACGGGCTTGCCGTCCACCAGCACGATGTCGCCCGGCTGCACGAAGGTCGCCGGATGCGTGACGATCTGTCCGCCCAGCTTGATGCGGCCATCCTCGATCATGCGTTCGATATCGCGGCGGCTGGCCACGCCGGCGCGGGCCAGTGCCTTGGCGATGCGCTCGCCTTTCGGGCCGGAGGTTTCCATCTCGGGGGCGGTGTTTTCGGTATTGTCGTCGGTCATCGTGCAGTCTCCACAAGCGCCGCATACAGGCGACGGTCGCCGGGGTCGAGGGAGAATTCGGGATGCCACTGCACGCCAATGGCAAAACCGGGGCCTTCAAGCTCGATGGCCTCGATCGTTCCATCCGGTGCGCGGGCGCAGATTCTGGCCGCTCCGGGGTCGCGCACGGCCTGATGATGCGAGGAGTTCACCGCCATACGGTCCGTTCCCACGATCTGCGCAAGTTTCGTGCCGGGAACGATTTCGACGTCATGTCCCGGTTCGTGGCGCGGGTTGGGCTGTTCGTGTTGCAGGTCCCCCGGTTGCTCTTCCGGCAGATGCTGGATCAGCGTGCCGCCGGCTTCCACGGCCAGAAGCTGCATCCCGCCGCAGATGCCCAGCACCGGCTTGCCCTGCGCCAGTGCAGCCCGCAGGAGCGCCAGTTCGGCGGACGTCCGGGCCGGGCGAGGGCTGGTCAGCGGATGAGGTGCCTCACCATACAGCGCCGGATCGACGTCAAACGCGCCCCCCGTGACGATCAGCCCGTCCAGCCGCGCCATCAGGGCTTCGGCATCGCAGTCATAGCCCAGACAGACCGGCATCCCGCCCGCATCGCTCACGGCCGTCAGGTAGTTTTCCCGCAGCGCATGGAACGGATAGCGCGAGAACTGCCCTACGCCACCGGGTTCATGATTCAGCGTCAGGCCGATCAGGGGCGCGCGGCGCGAAGGGGATGGACGGGTAAGGGTCATGCGCCGCATCATCGCATCATGATTCAGGGTGAGACAAGGATTCAGACGGATATCGGCCCGGCCATGCAGACCGCGTTGCAGGCCGCACGCGAGGCGGCATCGTGTGGTGAAGTGCCGGTGGGCGCGGTCGTGCTCGCGCCGGACGGAAGCGTTCTGGCGGTTGCGCGCAATCATGTGGAAGGGGCACATGACGCTTCCGCCCATGCCGAACTTCTGGCCATGCGCGAGGCGGCCGCACGTCTGAAAAGCCCGCGCCTGACGGACTGCACGCTGGTCGTGACGCTGGAGCCATGTCCGATGTGCGCGGCTGCGATCGTGCATTTCCGGATCGGGCGCGTCGTGTTCGGCGCTTACGATCCCAAGGGCGGCGGCGTGGAACATGGGCCGCGTATTTTCGAGCGTCCGTCCTGTCTGCATCGTCCTGAAGTGATCGGCGGGGTGTGTGAACGCGAGGCGTCGGAGATGCTGAAAGCGTTTTTCCGCAGGCTGCGCATTCCAGCCGGAACCCGTGTTTCAGAGGGCTGAATTCACAGTCCGTCATGAACTTACGGATGTTTCACACGCCGGTCAGCTTGCGGAACGGGAACGGGGTCCATAGTTCAACGCTATAGCCATGATGTTTTCGTAACCAGTCGGGATTGACATGACCTCACGTTTTCGCGCGTCCCTCTCCGCCCTTGCTGCCACCACGATGCTGGTTTCGGCGCCGTTCGCTTTTGCGGACACGCCCTCGGCCGCCCCCCAGGCCGGTGCCACGACAGCCGCCAGCGGAGCCATCAAACCGCAGACGGGCGTTCAGACGCTTCCCAATTTCGTCAATCTCGTCAAACAGGTGAAGCCGGCCGTCGTCTCCATCACGTCCCACATCAAGGCGGATGTGGCGGATGAAGAGGAAAACGGTCCGGGCGGTGGTGGCGGACAGGGCGGCGGCATGCCGTTCCCGTTTCCCTTCCCGTTCCAGATGATGCCGCAGCAGCAGCCCAACCGCACGGTCGAGGCCCGCGGCTCGGGGTTCATCATCTCGTCTGACGGCTATGTCGTGACGAACAACCACGTCGTGAACGGCGCGACCAAGGTGACGGTTACGCTTGATGACGGCACGACGCTGCCCGCCAAGATCATCGGCCGCGACCCGAAGACGGACGTTGCCCTGCTGCGCGTCAAGCCGACCGGCAAGCTCCCGTTCATCGAACTGGGCGATTCTGATGAGGTCCAGCCGGGTGAATGGGTTATCGCCGTGGGCAACCCCTATGGTCTGGGCGGCACGGTGACGGCGGGTATCGTCTCGGCTCTGGGCCGTGACCTGCATTCGGGCGCCTATAACGACTTCATCCAGGTCGATGCGCCGATCAATCACGGCAACTCGGGTGGTCCGCTGTTCACGCAGGACGGCAAGGTCGTGGGCATCAACTCCATGATCATCTCGCCCAATGGTGGTGGCTCGATCGGTATCGGCTTTGCGATCCCGTCCGACACCGTGAAATCCGTCGTGAGCCAGCTTGAAAAGACCGGCCATGTCACGCGCGGCTATCTTGGTATTGAAGGGCAGGACATCTCGCCGACCATGGCGCAGGCCCTGAACCTCCAGTCTCCGGAGCCGGGTGCTCCGCCGCGTGGAACGCTGGTGGCGTCTGTCTCCAAGGGCAGCCCTGCCGAGAAGGCCGGCATCAAGAGCGGCGACGTTGTCACCACGCTCAACGGCAAGCCGATCAAGAACGGTCATGATCTGGCGGTGAAGGTCGTCTCCATCGCGCCGGGCACGCCCGCGACGCTCGGACTGCTGCGTGACAGCAAGCCGATGACGGTGAACTTCACGGTCGGCAACCTCTCCGCTCAGGATCACGCCTCGGGCGATGCGACCGACAGTTCGCAGTCCGGTGCGGGCAAGCTGGGTGTATCGCTGGCGTCGCTGACACCACGGGCGCGTCAGGAACTGGGTCTCGATGACAGCGTGCAGGGCGCGGTCGTGGCCGATGTCGTACAGGGCTCTCCGGCCGATCAGTCCGGTATCCGTCCGGGCGATATCATCGTGGCGGTCGGCAACCACGTCACGCCGTCGCCTAAGGCCGTTGTGGCGCAGGTGCATGAGGCGCTGGGCCGCAAGCAGCCGCCGCTCCTGCGGATCCTGCGTGACGGACAGCAGCTCTTCGTCGCCGTCTCTCCCAACGGTTCGGACGACGACAGCTCCGACGACGGCCAGTAAGTCAGGCGTCCGGGCAGCAGTCCTGAAAGGCGGGAAGGGTCAGACCTTCCCGCCTTTTTCATGTTTGTATTCCATATCGAATCCGGAATATGTTCATCGTTCCGGATGGAATGGGATGTCACGCACTGGATCTGGCTACGGTCGCCGGCTGGCTCGGTGCGATTGCATGGGCCGCGACCGGAGATGATGCGAAGATCAAGACCCGTTTCAGGGCGCTCTCAACACGCAAAAAGATCCTGCTCGCTCTGGAACTGATTTTCGTGGAAGCGGCGGTGACGGGTTATGCCGTCTTCCATCATGCCTCCCATGCCTCCCATGCCGGGCATCTCCCGCACTGATCCCAGCCTGGAATTCAGCGCTCCGTCTTGCCAATCCGGTCATAGAAGAACCACACGCCCAGCATCTGCGAGAGCAGGATCGTCGCATTACACGCCGCCGTCGACAGACAGGCGCCCGCCAGCCCGAAATGCCGGGTCAGGACGTAAAGCGCGGGGAAATAGACCGCCATGATGGCCGTGCGGTTGGTCATGAGGAACTTCACATGCCCTACGACGATCAGCAGCGGCTCCAGTGGGATGACCAGCAGGCTGAACACCGCCGCCAGCAGCATGATGGAAATATAAAGCGACGTGTGATGCACATGGACATGCAGCAGGAAGCGGAAAATCGTCGAGCCAAAGAACGCCGAGAGCAGCAGAAGCGCGACTGAAAGCCCGCTCAGAACGCCGAACATCTTCCAGGTCACGCGCTTGAGGCCGCGCCAGTCCTGCCGGTCCCGCATCCGGACCAGTTCGGGATAAAGGACCGGAGAGATGAGCTGCGCGGGGGTGACGATCCCGTCGGCGATCTGGCGGCAGACGCGGAACACGGCTGCCTCGGCCGGGCCCAGACCGTTGCCGACCAGTAGGGTTGCGACATGGCCGGACATGTTGCCCAGCGTCTGGTTGACGCTGGCGGCGCGCGTGAACTGCCACATGCCCGGAAGCTGCCAGCGCCAGTGCCGGAAGGCCCGGAAATACCGGAACTGGAATTTCCGGTGCAGGATATCCAGCGCGTAATGGATATAGAATCCGTAATCGATGATGATCGTCATCGCCCAGATGAACAGGAAATATCCGAGCTTCAGGTGCAGGACATAGCCTATGACGACACCGAGCGTCTTGGCGAGGGCCGCACAGCTGTCGATGATCGGGACGAGGTGGAATTTGCCCGCCATCCTGAGGATACCGTTCGCCCAGCCGGAATACATCAGCGGACTGACGAACATGTACAGGTCGGCCAGAAACCGCACATGCGCGGACCAGTGCGCGGTGTGCCCGTAGATCTGTACGCCCACCAGACCGAATACGATGGCGCAGGCCGCCGAGAGCGTGTCGAGGCGGATGCAGAAATGGATCACCCGGTGCAGGAGATCCGTATCGCCATTGCTGAAACTCTCGCTGCCGAAGCGGATCAGCGTTTGCCAGGACTGCATCCGCGACAGGACCGAACTGGTCGAGGCCAGCGAATGGATCAGGATCAGCAGCCCGAAATCGGACAGGCCCAGCGCCCGGACAGCCAGGGCGATATAGATGAAGCTGCACAGCGCATTGGCGATGCGGCCGAGGGTGAGCACACTGACGTTTCGGAAAATGGATCTGAAAACGGAGCGCTCGCCGGACATGCGGGCCTTACTGACCACAAAGCCCCGAAACTGTCCATGCTGCGTGTCCGTCCCACAGAGGAATGTTGCGGAAGGCGGATGCTTCTTGACAGCGAACGGTCAGGGATTATGAAGAAATTATTACACATCTCGTTGCCAGGGTTCCTGCAGACGGGATCTGGCAGCGATCCGTTTTTTCCTGAAGGCCACACCACGAAAAAATGCAGGTTTCAGCCTGTTTTTTCAGGCAGGACGCATCTCATCAGTCATGAAAATCGCCTTCATCTACATCGCTGAACCGTATCAGTGCTACCACACGGCCTCGGTCGCCAGTGCCCTTGCCGCAATTCCCGGTCATGATGTGGTGGAGTATTACAGCTTTCCGGAAACGGTAGAGCATCTCTCCCGCATTCGCCAGGCGCTGGACGTTCCGGCTCCACCGCTGAAGGCTTTTCCAAAGTCTCTCAAGGCCCGTCTACTGAAGCGCGCAAGACGCCTCGATCAGGAGCGCCTCGTGGTGCTGCGCGAGAACATTGCCGAGCTGAACCAGTACGATGCGGTGGTGGCGACGGAATACACGGGCGGTGTCCTGAAGGAGATGGGGCTTGCCGGCCCGAAACTCATCCTGCTCATGCACGGGGCCGGAGACCGCTACGTCAATGACGAGCATCTGGTGCGCGAGTTCGATCTGACGCTCGTGCCCGGTCCGAAAGTTGAGAGCTATTTTCAGGATAGGGGTCTGCTGCGTCCGGAGACCACCCGGGTTGTCGGCTATCCGAAATTCGACGTGTTCGAGGCCGTGCAGCGGGAAAACACGGTCTCATTCGCCAATGGACGACCGTTCGCGCTGTACAATCCGCACTACCAGCGCAAACTGACCTCGGCCTCAGGCTGGATGATGCCGCTGATCCGGGGCTTCAAGGCCCAGAGCGACTACAATCTTGTAGTGGCCCCCCATATCAAGACCTTCCACAGGGGCTTCGGCATCCGCGAGCGTCAGCTCAAACACCAGCGCAGTCCGGAAGTACTGGTCGATACAGGGTCGTCCGCCATGCTGGATATGACCTACACGTCCCAGGCCGCGCTCTATATCGGCGACGTCAGCAGTCAGGTTTACGAGTTCCTGGCTATCCCGCGCCCCTGCGTCTTTCTGAATCCGCGAAAGCTCCCCTGGCAGGATGATCCGTATTTCCTGCACTGGACGCTCGGGGAGGTGGTGGAGGATCTCGACGATCTCATGCCCGCCATCGCTCGCGCACAGGAGCGGCATGCATTCTATCGTCCGGCGCAGGAAAAGCTGTTTCGCGAAACCTTTGGCGAGCCGCTTCTGGGGGCGTCCCAGCGTGCGGCCGATGCCATCGCGCAGTTTATGATCGCAGCGTGAGCGCCCTCAGCATTCGGGGAAATTGACTGCCAGACCGCCGAGGGACGTTTCCTTGTAGCGGTGGTTCATATCGCGGCCCGTCTCGGCCATCGTGCGAATGACCTGATCGAGCGAGACGTGATGCGCACCATCCCCGTGCATGGCGAGGGACGCTGCATTGACGGCCTTGATCGCGCCGAAGGCATTGCGTTCGATACACGGAATCTGCACCAGCCCCGCCACCGGGTCGCAGGTCATGCCCAGATGGTGCTCCATCCCGATCTCGGCCGCGTTTTCCACCTGAAGCGGCGTGGCACCCAGAGCCGCCGCAAGTCCGGCAGCGGCCATTGAAGACGCAACGCCGACTTCGCCCTGACACCCGACTTCCGCGCCTGAAATCGACGCATTCAGCTTGAACAACCCGCCAATGGCCGCGGCGGTCAGCAGGAACCGGCGCTGCCCGTCGAGCGAATATTCGGGGCAGAACTCGCGGTAATAGCGCAGCACGGCCGGAATCACGCCCGCAGCACCGTTGGTCGGTGCCGTGACGACGCGCCCGCCAGCGGCGTTTTCTTCATTCACGGCGATGGCGAACAGGCTGATCCAGTCCATGATCCCATGCGCGGTGGGCTGGTTGCTGCGGCTCTGTTCCTGAAGCCGTTCGTATAGCCCAGCAGCCCGCCGGCGTACGTTCAGCCGCCCCGGCAGCGTGCCGGAACGGTGCAGCCCGGCCTCCACGCAGTCCATCATCACGGCCACGATCCGGTCCAGATACGCCTCGACTTCCGCGCACGGCCGCAGCACGCTTTCATTCGCCAGAACCACTCCTGCGATATCGAGCCCCGTTTCCTGCGTGCGGGTCAGGAGTTCCGCGCCGCTGGTGAAGTCATACGGCATGTCGGGCTGGGCATAGGTTGCGGTTTCGGTCGCCTGTTCGGGGACGATGAATCCGCCCCCCACCGAACAGAACCGCGCACAGGCCAGCAGGCGGTCTTCGGCATCGAACGCCTCGAACTGGAGCGTGTTGGGATGAACCGGCGGGATGGTCTTCGTATCGAGGACGATGTCTGTTTCCGGATCGAACGGTGTGGGATGGCCCCTGAACGGGATCAGATGCGTCTGGTTCACGGAGGTCACGATACTATCCGCCAGCATCGGGTCCATCGTGTCGGGTTTTTCTCCCGCCAGCCCGAGAATGACGGCCCGGTCCGTCGCATGGCCCCGCGCCGTCCAGGCGAGCGAGCCGTAAAGCGTGACGCGCAGACGCGACACATCCGTCGCATGGGGCAGGGTGTCGGCGAAACGTGCGGCCGCTCGCATGGGGCCGACAGTGTGCGAAGAAGACGGACCGATACCGATCTTGAACAGGTCGAACAGGCTGATCATTCAGGCGGCAATCTCTGCAAGCAGTGCGTCAACGTCCTGCTCCCGGGTGTAAAAGCTCGGCACAAGACGGATGAGCGTGCCGGATACCCCTTCCGGTGTCGGCCAGCGATAGAAGGCGTAGCCCGCGGCTTCCAGGTCCTTGACGAGAAGGTCCGGCAGAATGACGAAGACCTCGTTGCCCTGCGTCTCGAACGGAAGCTGCGCTCCGGCATGACGGCGCAGACCCTCGACGATCCGCTGCGCCATGGCATTGGCATGCGCGCTGTTCTTCAGCCATAGCCCGTCTTCCAGCAGGGCCAGAAGCTGTGCGCTCAGGAACCGCGCCTTGGACCACAGATGGCCGCTGCGCTTGATGCGCCGCTCGAAATCCTTCAGCGCCGGGCGCGTGCGCTCATTGACGAAGAACACGACCGCTTCCGCCGCCAGCGCTCCGCATTTAGTCCCTCCAAAAGACAGGACATCGATCCCGGCCTTCCATGTCGCTTCCGCCGGGGTGCAGCCCAGATGCGCGATGGCGTTGCTCAGCCGCGAGCCGTCCAGATGGACGGGCAGGTCCTGCTCATGGGCGATGCCGCACAGCGCTGCCAGATCCTTCAGCGCATAGACCGTGCCCCATTCGGTGGCCTGCGTCAGAGACAGCGCCTGGATGGGGGGCTTGAGAATCCCGCCCTGCGCATTGGCCCGCAGACCCGTCCGCAGGGCCTCAGGGCTCATCCGGCCATCGGCGGAAGGCAGCGTGACGAGCTTGGCGCCATGCATGAAGAATTCCGGCGCACCGCCCTCGTCATTGCTGATATGCGCGCTCTGGTCGCACAGCACCGCGCCATAGGGCGCCACGAGCGCGGAGAGCGCCAGACTGTTGGCCGCAGTTCCCGTCACGACGGGGAAAACCGCGACTTCTGCCTCGAAGACCTCGCCGAACCGCGCATTGAGGGATCGGCTGAGGATATCGTCGCCATAGGATCCGACGCTGCCTTCATTGGCGCGCATCATGGCCTCCATCACGGCGGGGCAGGCGGGGGAAACATTGTCACTGGCGAAGTTCTTGCGTATTTCGTCGGTCACGAGACCATCCTCAGTTCCTGCGGCCGTCACGGCCTGTTCGTCAGCGTAACTGAAATGACTGCCAGTTGTCATCCGGAGTGCCCATGAGCATGTTGTCCCCTGAGAAGCCTTCCGAACCGGCGAAGATCATTGACGGCAAGGGCATTGCCCGCGCCCTGACCGATCAGGTGGGCCGCGAAGTGGCAAAGTTCGTCGAGCAGGGCAATACCATTCCGGGTCTTGCCGTCGTTCTGGTGGGCAATGACCCGGCCTCTGAAGTCTATGTGAAGAACAAGGCGATCCAGACCCATCGCGTGGGCATGCGCTCCTTCATGCACATGCTCCCGCAGAGCACGTCTCAGGACGAACTGCTGGATCTGATCGCCCAGCTCAACGCCAATCCGAAGATCCACGGCATTCTGGTGCAGCTTCCGCTTCCGGCACAGATCGACCCGGTTGTGGTGACGAATGCCATTGCGCCGCACAAGGACGTGGACGGTCTGGGCGAGGTCAATGCCGGACGCCTGTCGCTCGGGATCGACGGGATCGTACCCTGCACCCCGCTGGGCTGCCTGATGCTGCTCCAGTCCGTGCACAAGGACATGACCGGCATGCACGCCGTGGTGATCGGCGCGTCCAACCTTGTGGGCAAGCCGATGGCGCAGCTCCTGCTCAAGGAGAACTGCACGGTCACGGTCGCGCATATCCATACGCGCAACACGAAGGAACTGGCCCGGGAAGCGGACATTCTGGTCGTGGCAACCGGCAAGAGCGGACTGGTCCGTGGCGACTGGATCAAGCCGGGTGCGACCGTGATCGATGTCGGCATTACCCGCGTCCCGGCCGAGAACGGCAAGACCCGCCTGGTGGGTGACGTGGCATTCGACGAGGCGCTCCCGATCGCCGATCACATCACGCCGGTTCCGGGTGGTGTTGGTCCGATGACGATCGCCTGCCTGCTGCACAACACGCTTCAGGCCGCCCGTGCGACGCAGGCGGTCGTGGACGCGTCTTCATGACCCGCGTTTCGGTCGAGCTGGTTCCGCGCTCCCCCGAGGCCCTGCTGACGGATGTGCAGACCGTCCGCGACGTTCTGCCGCAGGTCAGCACGCTGAATGTTCCGGATCTGATGCGCTTCGACCTGCGCAGCTACGACGCCGCTTCGCTGATCACAAAACAGGCGCCGTTCGAGGTCATACCGCATATCCGCGCCGTCGATATCGCGCCGGGCGCGCCGCTGCCGGGTGCGGACCGTCCGGAGCTGACGTCCATCCTCGTCGTTGCCGGCGATCCCCCGCCGGTCGGCAGTGACTGGAAGGTCTATCCCAACACATCCGCCCAGATCATCGAACGCTACCGCCGCGAAGCGCCGCATCTGAAGGTCTATGCGGTGTTCGACCCCTATCGCCGGGCTCCATATCAGGAACTTGAGGACATCGCCCGCAAGCGTGATGCCGGGGCCTGCGGGTTCTTCACGCAGCCGCTGTTTGACATTCCGATGCTTGAATACTGCATGGACTGGCTGCGGGACGACACGGTGTTCTGGGGCATTTCTCCCGTTCTGGGCGATAAATCCCGCCGTTACTGGGAGCGCGTTAACCATGTGGTCTTCCCCCGCGACTATGACGGAACGCTGGAGGGCAACATCGCTTTTGCGCGCCGGATGCTGGATGTTATCCGCAGGAAAAACGACAATGCCTATCTGATGCCCCTGAAAGTTGACCTGGCATCCTATCTGGGAGCGCTCAGCGATATTATAACGGGATAACATCGAACCACGAATGGAGGGTCCGTCCCGGATGTCTGTGCGCCTTTTTCTGCTTCCCCTGCTGGGAGGCGTGCTCGTTCCCGCGGCCCTGCTGCCCGAGACCGTCATCGCGAAGACACTCGCTGATTCCGCAGCCGTCTTCGCCCCCCTGACCCTCCCCGATGCTCCGAACGCCTATCGCTCGGGGTCGGGCCTTCCGGGTCCGCAATACTGGCAGAACCGCACGGATTACGTCATCCATTCGCGGATCGACACACAGGCCCATGTCCTGCACGGCTCCGAGACCGTGACCTACAGCAACAACAGCCCCGAGGCGCTGGACGTCCTGTGGCTCCAGCTTGACCAGAACATCTATCGCTCCGATACGCGCTCTGCGATCGGTGCGGTCGCCACCAGTCATAATCTGGCCGGCAACCATACGGATGGCATGGCGATCGAGCGCGTTTCGGTCGTGCAGGGCGGGCGCGAAGTGGATGTGACGCCCCTGATCTCCGACACGCGGATGCAGCTCAAGCTGCCGCGCACGATCGATCCGCATGGTGTGGCTTTCGTGAAGATCGACTGGCACTACACGCTGCCCGGCCCGTGGGGCGGACGGACCGCCGTTACGCCGTCACGCGAAGGCGACATCTATGAAGTCGCGCAGTGGTATCCGCGGCTGAGCGTCTATGATGATCGCCGTGGCTGGAACACGCTGCCCTATCTGGGGCAGGAGTTCTTCCTGGAATATGGCAGCTTCGATTACAGTGTCACCGTGCCGTGGAACTACACGCTCGTGGGCTCCGGCGCGCTACTCAATCCCGAACAGGTCCTGACCCCGGTCGAGCGCAACCGTCTGGCGCAGGCGGCACAGAGCGACACACGCGTCATGATCCGCACGCTCGATGACATTACCGACCCGAAAAGCCACCTGAAGCAGAGCGGCGAAGTTACCTGGCATTACGGCATGCGCAATACGCGCGACGTGGCATTCGCGGCCTCACCCGCCTTCGTCTGGGACGCTGCGCGGATCAACCTGCCGCCGATCGCGCCCTGGGCGAACTATCACCCCGTGCCCCGGCTTGCGATGTCGGTCTATCCGCGTGAAGGGATCGGGCCGCATGGCTGGGATCGTTCAACGGATTACGTCAAACACGCCATCGAATATTTCTCGTCACAGTGGTTCGAATACCCCTGGCCGAATGCCGTCAATCTGGGCGGTCATGGCGCGGGCATGGAATATCCGGGCATCGTCTTCGACGGCATGAGTGACCGCGATCCGGAACTGTTCTGGATCACGACGCATGAACTGGGCCATGGCTGGTTCCCGATGATCGTTGGCACGGATGAGCGCCGTAATGCCTTCATGGACGAGGGTTTCAACACCTTCATCGACGTCTATGCGTCCGACCATTTCAACAATGGCGAATTTGCTCCCAAGCGTGATTCCGAATTTGCACCCAAGACCGGCAACCCCGCGCAGGATATCGTCCCGGTTCTGACCGATCCGGATGCCCCCGTGCTCATGACGGCGGCAGACAGCGTGTCCGAAAAATACCGCCATAGCGTGACCTATTTCAAAGGTGCCTACGGCCTGAAGCTGTTGCGCGAACAGATCCTCGGCCCGGTCCGGTTCGACGCCGCTTTCCGGCGCTATATTTCCGAATGGTCGTTCAAACACCCATCACCGTCCGACTTCTTCCGTCTGATGAGCAGCGAAGCAGGCGAGGATCTGGGCTGGTTCTGGCGTGGCTGGTACTTCACCAATGCCGCCCCTGACTATGCGCTGGGCGATATCCATCACGATGCCGGAAAGCCCGCGACTGTGCAGATCCGTAATTACGGCGCGCTCCCGCTTCCTGTTCTTCTGCGGGCGGACTATGCGGATGGTAAATCTGAGGAAATCCGCATTCCGACAGAAGCCTGGCGCCAGAGCAGCGACATCGTTGTCTCGCTGCCGGTGCATGATGGGCTCAAAGCCGTCACGCTGGACCCCGATCACGTCATCCCGGATATTGACCGTTCGGACAACCGGATTGCCGTCACTCCCTGAGGTTACGGAAAAGTGCGGGGCACAAAATGCCTCGCACTCCTGTCGCGAACAGGGCACGAAAAAGGGCGCCTGGCTGAGCCGACGCCCTGAAACAGCACATCAGAACCGAAAATGGCAGGACCAGACAGCCCTGCCGGATTTCAGCCAACGAGTTCCAGTGAGGATTTCGTCGGGCTCGGCGAATAGGCGCCGGGCATGGCGGGTGCCACGTTTTGCGGCGCCGGCGCCGGCGCCGGCGCCGGCGCTGTGGCCAGGCCCTCGATCATGTCGTTATTGATGTCGATGAGGGGCTTCAGATCCTTCGGCGCGTTGAAAGCGGAATTGGAATAACGCATCGACCAGGATCCGACCTTGATCAGATCGTCGCGCAGAACAGGCGGTAGCGGGCAGTCGACCCGCTCGACGCTCAGGGACAGCAGGCTCCAGAGCTTCAGATTGGCCGCCAGAGCCGCAACCTTTGCCTCGTGATCGGAAGCCTGCGTCAGCAGGGTATTGACGTGCCGGAACGCCATGACTTCGACTTCCCGGGAAGAAAGGTAGCTTCCGGACTGTTTCTGATACTGTGAGGATGCGTAAGTCACGAAGGCAAACTCCTTGCGGGAAAGACTGTTTCAGAAGCCGCTGCGGGATGAGGCAGCAGGTTTCTGAAGCAGTCCTGCGTATGGCGAGGGGGCTGAAGGGTGCCGGATAAACCGGCCCCCTTCAGAAACCTGATCAGCCGCGGAAGAGGCTGAGCAGAGTGGAAGACTGCGAGTTCGCAATCGACAGCGACTGAACGGCCAGCTGCTGCTTCGTCTGAAGCGAGGTCAGCTTGGCGCTCTCTGCTGCCAGATCGGCGTCCGTCAGAGCGCCAACACCCGTTGTCAGGGCATCGGAGAGGCTGGACGTCGTGGTCTGCAGGTTCGAAATCGTCGAGCTGGAGTAACCGATCGTGGAGGCCATCCGCGTGACGCTCGAAATTGCGGCCTGAACAACCGCACTCACGACTGAGGCGCCGGTGACTGCGGTTGCTGTTACGCCGGTTGTGGTGGTCGGAGTTGCAAACACACCTGCTGAGACTGTGCTCAGCTGGGTGCTTGTTGCGTCGATGGAGTTGCCGGCAATCGTCAGGTTGTTGCTGGAATCGCGGGACACGCCGAAGCCCTGGTATTCCATGGCCTGGGTTACCAGATCGACCTGTTCGACGCTCTGGGCGCTCGACGTGCCACCCGTGGTGCTCAGGGAAGATGCGGAAGATGTATTGACGTCCGTGATGACGGACTGGGTCGTCACGTTTCCGTTGGCGTCGAATGCCGTGTTGGCGGTGTAGACGGAGTTGCCGTTGCCGTCCGTGGACTGGACGATGCTCTCTCCGTTCTTCAGCGAGTAGGTAATCGATCCATCCGACGCCGTCGTCTGGGAAACGATCGCATCAGTCGAACCTGAAGAAGTCAGCTTGCCATCTGTACCGAGCGTGAAATCGCCACTGGTTCCGCCAACCGCCAGGCTGACCATATCCAGAGCAGTGCCCTGTCCAGCGGTGCTCTGGTCATCCGCTATGAAGTCATAGGTGACAGACGGGCTGGCCGCGGTAGCGGTCGCAGTGCTCGAAGCGGCTGTGGTATTCTTCAGCTGGAGGACGTTATTCGTCGCCAGTGCATTGTCGGTCGTGCTGCTGCCAAGAGCCAGGGAGGAGCCGGACATGTCCATGCTCAGGTTCGTCAGGCCGAGACCCGCAGACGTCGCATTGAAGCCGTTCTGCGTGAACATCGTGCCCTGGGAGTCCATGGCGGTCGACAGGCTCGTATAGGTCGTGCCGTTGCCCGTCGCGCCGGACAGCAGGTTCACGCCCTCGAACTTGGAGCCCGAGGCGGCGGAATCGATGGAGGCCAGCGTCTGGGTGATGGCGGCATTCAGCGTCGAGTTGTCAACGCCCGTCGTGTTCGTGCCGAGTGTGGTTGCGAGGGACTGCAGGGAAGCTGCGATGCTCGACAGGCCTGTCGTCGCCGTGTTCAGCACCTGAGCGGAGAACTGAAGGCCCGTCGAAACGCCCGACAGGGTCGAGAGCTGGGCGGTCATGTTCTGGGCAATGGAATACATTGCGGGATTGTCGGACGCCGTGTTGACCGACTTGCCCGTGGAGACCGCGTTTTCGGTCGCGGTCAGGTCAGCCGTCGTCTGGTTGAGGCTCTGGAGTGCGGCCATTGCCGCAGTGTTCGTATTGATTGACAATGACATTGAATCTGTTCTCCGTCGGTGCAGGTTTGCGGAGTCAGGATAGGGGGGAGTGGTTAACGGAAGCTGAATCCGTACCGTTAAAAAAAGCCCCCCGGAAATAAGGGAAAACTGGGAAACAACCGGTTAAATTCACGATTTTTCTTGCGATTCATATTCTGGAACGAAATAAGAACACGCAATGAAGAAATCCCTCTCCCAGCGCCTGGCGATTCTGTCCGATGCGGCGAAATACGATGCGTCCTGCGCGTCGAGCGGATCGGGGCGCAGGGACTCGGCAAAAAGTGGCGGTCTCGGCTCCACGACGGGAAACGGCATCTGTCACGCCTTCACGCCAGACGGGCGCTGCGTGTCGCTGCTCAAGATCCTGCTGACCAATTTCTGCGTCTACGACTGCGCCTACTGCATCAACCGCTCGTCCTCGAATGTGGAGCGCGCCCGCTTCACGCCGGAGGAGGTCGTGTGGCTCACGCTGGAGTTCTACCGGCGCAACTGCATCGAGGGGCTGTTCCTGTCCTCGGGCATCATCCGCTCGTCCGATCACACGATGGAACAGCTCGTTCAGGTGGCACGGGATCTGCGGCTGAAGCACGGGTTCCGGGGCTACATCCATCTCAAGACCATCCCCGATGCGTCGCCGCGCCTGCTGGAAGAAGCGGGGCGTTATGCGGACCGTCTGTCGATTAATGTGGAAATGCCGACCGTGGCCGGGCTGGAGCAGTACGCACCGCAGAAAAAGGCGGCCGGTATCCGGCAGGCGATGGGCGAGATGCGGCTGAAGATCGACGCGGGCAGGGAGCGCAGCCATACCGGCCGCCGGGCCGAGCGCTTCTCGCCGGGCGGGCAGAGCACGCAGATGATCGTGGGGGCGGATGCGGCGTCCGATCAGGATATCCTTGCCAGCAGTGCCAATCTTTACGGCTCCTATGGGCTGCGGCGGGTCTATTATTCGGCCTTCAGTCCCATTCCCGATGCTTCCGCACTTCTGCCCGCGAAAAGTCCGCCGCTTCAGCGGGAACACCGGCTCTATCAGGCGGACTGGCTGTTCCGGTTCTATGGATTTGCGTTTGGAGAGCTGACGGCCGGTCGTGCGGATGGGATGCTCGATCTGGAGCTGGACCCCAAGCTGGCCTGGGCGCTGGACAACCGGGCGCTGTTCCCGGTTGATCTGAACCGGGCATCGAAGGAAATGCTGCTGCGGGTGCCGGGGCTGGGGGTCAAGGCCGTGGCCGCCATTCTCAGGGCGCGGCGGCATCAGGCGGTGCGGCTGGAGGATCTGGTGCGGCTGAATGTCTCCATCCGCAAGGTGCGCCCGTTCGTGCAGACGCCGGGCTGGAGCCCCGCCCGCCTGACCGACCGGCAGGATCTGCGCAGTCTGTTCAGCCCCGCGCCCCGGCAGATGAGCCTTCTGTGACCCGTTATGTCCTGACGCTTGAGGATAGTGCGGCCTTTGAACCCTGGCGGGAGATGGCACGGACAGCCTTGCAACGCGCGATCCCGCCCGAAGCCCTCGACTGGCGCATCCGGGGCGGTGAGACGGATCTTTTCGGCCAGATCACCGATGATGGCGACGGGCTGGAGGCGCTGACGGTCCTGCCTGTCGCGAAAACCGTGACCTTGCGGGCATCCTGCATCGCGCTGCTGCGGGATCTGCTGTGCCATTCCGATCCCGGTCGGTTCGCGCTCGCCTACCGGATCGCCTGGCGAGTGCAGGGCAATCCGCATCTGCTGGAAGTGGCGACGGATGCCGACATCGCCAGGGCGCGGATCATGGTGCGGCAGAACCGGGAGGACTGCCACAAGATGGCGTCTTTCCTCCGCTTCCGGGAAGAGCCGCTCCAGCAGGGCGAAGAGCAGGACGGGAGACGGAGGCGGTTCCTCGCCTGGTTCGAGCCGCAGCATCATATTCTCGAACGCATCGCCCCATTCTTCTCCAGGCGCTTCACGGACATGGACTGGATGATCCTCACCCCGCGCGGATCAATCCGCTGGGATGGGAAAGAATTGGTCTGTAGTCCGGAACCCTGCGAGCGTCCGGAGCTGGAGGACGGGTTCGGGGAGTTGTGGGACACCTACTATGCCTCGACCTTCAATCCGGCCCGTGTGCGCACGAAAGCGATGCGCCGTGAAATGCCCGGCCGTTACTGGAAGAACCTGCCGGAAACGCGCCTGATCCCGCAGCTCGTCGCCGGAGCCGAGGCGCGCGTGCGGACGATGGCGGAACAGGAACTCCGGCCCGCACCGGCCTTTCATGAGCGCCTGCGGGCCCGGGAGCAGCTTCCGGCCGAACTGATGCCGGATGTGGCGGAGACTCTTGAGGGTCTGGCCGCTCGGGTCCGGACCTGCACGGCCTGTCCGCTGCACTGTTCGGCGACGCAGGCGGTTGTGGGAGAAGGGCCAGCAGACGCGCGCATCATGGTCGTCGGGGAGCAGCCGGGCGATCAGGAGGATCTGGCAGGGCGTCCCTTCGTCGGTCCGGCGGGGCAGCTTCTGCATGAGGCACTTGCCAAGGCAGGTGTCGATCGCGGCGCGCTGTATCTGACGAATGCCGTCAAGCATTTCCGCTTCCGCCTTCAGGGACGGCGACGCATCCATCAGAACCCGGAGGCAGGGCATGTGGCGGCCTGCCGTCCCTGGCTGGAGCAGGAAATCGCGCTGATCCGTCCGAAACTCATCGTCTCGCTGGGGGCCACGCCGCTCAGGGCGCTGGACGGACCGGGCATGGCGATGTCGGATGTGCGCGGAACGTCATGGACGGTGGGGCGTGGCGAAAATGCTGTCTGGCGTCTGGTACTTGCCCATCCGTCCTGGTTGCTGCGGCTGGGAGAGGGTGCGCAGGGAGACAGCGAGCGACAGCGCTTCGTCGAGGGGCTCGCCCGTCTGCGGGACTTTACGGATCAATCGGGGTCGTAAGCGACAGGACAGGGGGCGCTGCCGGGAGAATGGAAACGGATCAGTTTTTTCCCGCTTGAAGCCCGTGAGACGATATGTCATGGATGACCGAACCGATCGGTCAGTAGAGGGTTTCCAGGCCCCGCACAGCACATCCGGTCACGATCTGACAGACCTGTTTTCAAAGCGAGACAAACATTATGGCGCAAGGCGATCAGGCCGATCACGCGCAGGGTGACACGACATCCGACAAGAACGGAAAGCCGCAGAAAAAGCGTCATCCCCTTGTCCGGATCGCGCTGATCCTGCTGGTGGTTCTGGTTCTCGTGGGTATCGGGGCCTATCTTTTCCTGACCCGCAACAACATCGAGACGGATGACGCCTATACGGCTGGTCGCAAGATCGCCATTGCGCCCCACGTCAACGGTTACGTCACGCAGCTTCTGGTGAACGACAACCAGTTCGTCCATGCGGGTGACCTGCTCGTGCGGATTGACAGCCGGGACTATGCGGCGTCTCTGAACAAGGCCGAAGCCGCCGTGTCGCAGGCGAAAGCCAATATCGACGCGTATCAGCTGCTGCTGGCCGTGGCGCACAAGAACTTCCCGGGACAGCTTGTCACGGCACAGGGCAATCTTGCCGCCGCCCAGGCGCAGCTCGTCAAGGCCGAAGCCGATTACCGCCGCCAGCGCTCGGTGGCCCGCGCCGCCACCTCGCAGCAGGATATCGACTATGCCCGCGCCGCGCTGGATCAGGCGAAAGCCCGCGTCCTTCAGGCCCAGGGCCAGCTGACGCAGGCCGAGCCGGTCAAGGAAAACGTGGCCAACGCCGATGCCCGCGTCACGCAGGAACAGGCTGCCCTGGCCTCGGCCAATGCCGATCTGACGCAGGCGCGCCTGAACCTCGAATGGACGGAAGTCCGCGCCCCGCATGACGGCTGGATTTCCCAGCGTAACGTCGAGCGCGGCAACTTCGTGCAGACCGGCCAGCAGATGTTCTCCATCGTCGAGCCGGAAGTCTGGATCGTGGCGAACTACAAGGAAACGCAGCTCACCCATATGCGTCCGGGCCAGAAGGTGGACATCGAGGTCGATGCCTATCCGCAGCTCGAACTGCACGGTCACGTGGACTCCATCCAGCTCGGCTCGGGTGAATCCTTCAGTGCCTTCCCGCCGGAGAATGCGACCGGCAACTTCGTGAAGACGGTGCAGCGTATCCCGGTGAAAATCGTGCTGGACAGCGGTCTTGATCCGAACATTCCGCTGGCCCTTGGTCTGTCTGTCGTGCCGACGGTCTATGTGAAATGAGCGATACTGCCGGGCATCAGGACTGGAAACCCAGTCACAATCCGTGGCTTGTGGCCGTCACGGTCACGCTGGCGGCCTTCATGGAGGTGCTGGACACCACCATCGTCAACGTGGCGCTGCCGCATATCGCGGGATCGCTCGGCAGTTCGTATGATGACGCCACCTGGGCGCTCACGTCCTATCTGGTGGCGAACGGAATCGTCCTGACGATTTCGGGCTGGCTGTCGCGACTGTTCGGCCGCAAGCGCTACTTCCTGATCTGCATCACGATGTTCACCGTCTCCTCCTTCCTGTGCGGACTGGCGACGTCGCTGCCGATGCTCGTGGTGTTCCGGCTCATGCAGGGCTTCTTCGGCGGCGGCCTGCAACCCAGCCAGCAATCGATCATTCTCGACACGTTCCCGCCCGAAAAGCGCGGTGCAGCGTTCGGCCTGACGGCCATCGCCACCATCGTCGGCCCGGTTCTGGGCCCAATGCTGGGCGGCTACCTGACGGACAATTTCTCCTGGCGCTGGATCTTCTTCGTCAACGTGCCCTTCGGCATCATCACGGTCATGGCCGTGACGGCTTTCGTCGAGGACCCGCCCTGGGAGCGCCAGAAGCGCGAGAAGGTGGATGTGGTCGGCATCAGCCTGATCACGCTGGGTCTCGGCTGTCTCGAAGTCATGTGTGACCGTGGCGAGGATGACGACTGGTTCGGTTCGCCCTTCATCGTCACCATGGCCGTGCTGGGTGCGATCGGCGTCATCGGGGCGATCCTGTGGCTGTGCTATGCGAAGAACCCGCTGGTCCGTCTGTCCGTTCTCAAGGATCGCAACTTCGCGACCGGCATGCTGCTGATCTCGATGGTTGGCGCCACGCTGTATGCGTCCGCCATCATCGTTCCGCAGTTCGCGCAGCAGGTGCTTGGCTATACCGCGACGAATTCGGGCCTGCTTCTTGCCCCCGGTGGCGTGGCGGTGATCTGCCTGATCCCGATCGTGGGCCGGCTGATGAAGTTCATCCAGATGCGCTATCTCATCGCCTTTGGGTTCTTCGCGATGGGCATGGCCATGTTCCAGGCCTCGAACCTCTATGCCGGGACGGATTTCAGGCACCTGATGTTCTACCGCATCAGCCAGACGGCCTCGCTGGCCTTCCTGTTCGTGCCGATCTCGACGATCGCCTATTCGACCCTGCCGCGCGAGCTGAACTCGGATGCGTCGGCCCTGTTCTCGATGGCCCGGAACTATGTCGGCTCGCTGGCGATTTCGCTCGCCACGGCGGCCATCATCGAGACCCGGCAGCGGCATCAGACCTATGTGACGGACCACATGACCCCGGCCAATCCGGAGTTCAACAGCTATATCGCGACTGTCCAGCAGGCTGCGCAGGCGCATGGTATGGCTCCCGCGCAGGCGCATAACTTCGCCATTTACCGGCTTTTTCAGGAGTTTACCTCACAGGTCTCCATGCTGGCCTATAACGAGGTGTTCGACTGGATTGGCGTGATCGCGCTGTTCGTCGTGCCGCTGTGCTTCCTGCTGTCACCCAACGGCAAGAAGGCGGCCCAGGCCTCGGGCGGCGGTCACTGATGGCGCGGTTTGTAGATCTTCAGGAAGCTGTCGGCCGTGAAGGCGGCGAATTCCGCGATTGCGGCGTCGCTGTCATCGACCGGCAGCCCGAAACGGCGGCGCTGCACGATGCGGGCCTGGCACATGAGCATGAACTGCTCGGCCGACAGGCGCGGATCGGCAATGTCCAGCTCGCCGCGGGCCACGATGCGCGTCAGATATTCCGTGAGGTTGCTGAGCTTTCGGTCGAAGCCATAGCGCCAGAACGTGTCGGCCAGATTGGGGAATTTCTCGACCTCGCCCACGATGATGCGATACAGCCCCAGCGCCATTGGGGAAATCAGCATATGGACCGCCATTTCCGCAAACCGGATCAACGTGAGGCGGACGGACTGTTCATCGTTGCGCGACAGCGCCTCGATGGGCGCAAGACGGCAGCGGGCCTGCTCCTCGAAGAACGCGGAGAACAGGGACGCCTTGCCATCGAAGTGGTTGTACAGCGTCCCCTTGGACACACCTGCCATCTGCGCGATGCGGGACATGGACGCCCCTTCGTATCCGTTTGCCAGAAAAACCGTTCCGGCACCTTTCAGGATCTGTTCGCGCTTGGCGCACCCCGCAGGCTCGGCGCTGCCAGCCCCGTCGGCTCCGGCGGAAGGGCCCGCGCTGCCGTCGTCCATGATGCCCGTCATGTGAGCGAGAGATCCTTCTGTCCGTCAGGTCGAGTTCCTGACATGCTGACCGAACCGGTCGGTCACCGCAAGATCATTTCCGCCTCAGGAGTTTCTTTGTGAGCGCAGCCTTCACTTCCCGCGCGCTGCTTTGCGGCTGCGCCCTGTTCACCCTGTCCGGCTGCCTCATGGTGGGGCCTGAATACCACGCGCCCAAGCCCTGGTCGCCGGCGCATTACGCCGATCATATGGCGGGCGCGCCCGACAGCATCGTCAGCGAGATGAAGGCTGACAGTCACTGGTGGCAGGTCTTCCACGATCCCGAACTGACCTCGCTGGAAGACCGTCTGGTCAACCAGAACCTGTCCTTCCGCCTTGCGACCGCCAATCTGGCGCAGAGCCGCGCACAGCTCATCATGGCGGGCGCCGAGCGCTTCCCGGCCCTGAGTGCTTCAGGCTCCTACCAGCGCAGCCAGTACAGCACCAAGCAGTTGCAGGAAATCATCGGCCATGTCGCAGGCGGCATCGCGCAGTCCGAGGGCGGTTCGATCGGCAGCACCGTCGGTCCGATGCTTCAGGACGCCGCCGGTGGCGCCACCATTCCGCTGCTGAACCAGTGGCGCAGTGCGATCGACGCGACCTACGAGATCGACCTGTGGGGCCGCGTGGCGCATCAGTATGATGCCGCCAAGGCCGACCTTCAGGCGACGGATGAGGAGCGTCGCTCCGTCCTCATCGCCCAGCAGGCCGACATGGCGCATGGCTATATGAGCCTGCGCGGCGACCAGCAGCGCCTGAAGATCCTGCGCGACAACATCAAGGTCCTGACCCAGATCGCCACCATCGCACAGGACCGTTATCGCGGCGGTCTGGTGACGGAACTCGACGTGGATTCCGCACAGGCCCGGCTGCATGACACGCAGGGTCAGGAAGCGCAACTCGAACAGGCCGTCGCGCAGGAAGAGAACGCACTCGCCCTGCTTCTCGGTGCGCCCCCGGAAAGCCTGAACACCGAGCTGGAAAAGAACGCCGGCGTGCCGGTCGTTCCGCCGGTCGTGCCGGTGGGTCTCCCGTCCGAGCTGGCCCATCGCCGTCCGGACATCCGTGAGGCCGAAGCCCGTCTGCGCGGGTCGGTCGCCGAAGTGGGCGAAGCCACGGCGGATTTCTATCCGAAGGTCACGATCAACGCCGATTTCGGCTTCCAGACCCTGTCTTTCCGCGATCTGGGCTTCTGGAACGCGCGCGCCTGGAACGTCGGTCCGTCCATCTCCCTGCCGATCTTCCAGGGCGGCCGTCTGTACGGTCAGCTCGAACTGAAGAAATACGAGCAGAAGGCGGCGGCGATTTCCTATCAGCAGACGGTCATCAAGGCCTGGCATGACGTGGACAACGCCCTGATCGCCTATCGCGACGAACAACTGCGCCGTCAGGGGCTTCAGAATGCCGTCAACGATAACAGCAAGGCGCTCATGCTGGCCCAGAGCCAGTATCGTAGTGGCCTGACGAATTATCTGAACGTCCTGAACGCTCAGGCGCAGCTCCAGTCCGCCCAGCTTGATCTCGCCAACAGTGACGCCATGCTGGCGACCAACCTGACGCGGCTTTACAACGCGCTCGGCGGCGGCTGGGAAGACGCCCTTCCCGACAGCCGCGATGTGGCCAAGGCACAACTCGCTTCCGCCACGCCCGGCCCCTGAAATCCGGCAAACCCGTTCAGGAGGCCGGGGCCTCCTGAACGCCGATCCCGTCAGGATTTGCGGGCGATGGACCGGCCCCTGGAGCCCAGGGTCTCGAAAGACTCGGTCAGGCGTTCGACGACGGATTTCTCGCCTTCGCGCAGCCATTTGCGGGGGTCGTAGAGTGATTTCAGGGGTTTTCCGGTTTCAGGCTCGATCTGATGCTGGAAGGCTGCCGGATGAGAGAGAACATAGCGGCCCGCACCATGGGCGAAGGCGAACTGGATATCGGTATCCAGATTCATCTTGAAGACGCCATAAGAGACGGCTTCGCGGATTTCCTCCAGGGTCGAGCCGGATCCTCCATGGAAGACCAGCGGAAGAGGCTTGGGACCGCTCTGCGTTGCTTTCTGAACGGCATCCTGCGAGTTTTTCAGGATTTCGGGACGAAGCTGCACATTGCCCGGCTTGTAGACGCCATGAACATTGCCGAAAGATGCAGCGATCGACACCGTCCCGATCGGGGAGAGCAGCTCCCAGGCCTTCAGCACATCCTCGGGCTGCGTGTAGAGATGCGCGTTATCCGCACCCTCTTCGAGGTCATGGCCGATGCCATCTTCCTCGCCGCCCGTAACGCCCAGCTCGATTTCCAGCCCCATGCCCAGCGGTGCCAGCCGCTTCAGCATCGAGGCCGAGGTTGCAAGGTTCTCTTCCAGCGGCTCCGTGGAAAGATCGAGCATGTGGGATGTGAACAACGGCTTGCCAGTCGCCCTGAACTCGTCCTCGCTCATCGTGATGAGGTCGTCGAGCCAGGGAATCAGCTTGCGGTCGGCGTGATCAGTGTGGAGAATGACGGCGATGCCGTATTCCTTCGCCAGAAGATGGACATGACGCGCCATGGACGCCGCGCCGAGCACACGGGCCCGAGCGGCATCGGGCAGACCTTCGCCGGCATAGAAACGTGCGCCACCATTGGAGATCTGGATGATGACGTCCGATCCGTTGCGGGCAGCCGCCTCCAGAACCGCGTTGACGCTGTCGGTGCCGACGACGTTGATGGCGGGAAGGGCATAGCCCCCTTCGTGGCAGGCCCTGATCAGGGCAAGATAACTGGCGCCACTGACGACGCCGGGAGAAACTCGTGACATTGGCGACTCCAACACAACGCATGAAACGGGCCAGCAGAACGGGCATGGCCGTGATGCGTTGTACTGTACGATGCTAATCTGTTTTCGTCATGAGCGCTAAAGTATCGGGAACAGTTGTTGTCAGGATTTGTTGCTTGTGATCCCTACCCTGTGGAGACTATGGAAAAGACATGGTGCCAAATCTTTCCGACCCCGATCTTCCCGCCCGTATCCTCGTCGTCGAAGATGACGCGGGCATGCGGACCCTCATTCTCCGCGCCCTCCAGGGCGGCGGTTTCCGTGCTCGTGGCGTGGCCTGCGGGGATGAGATGTGGGCTGCACTCGAAGTGGCGCCCGTCGATCTCATCATCATGGACATCATGTTGCCGGGCAAAAGCGGCATCGAACTGTGCCGGGCGCTGCGCAGCGGACAGGGTGCCACGCATGAGAACGAAACCCCGCCGGCCCAGGTGCCGATCATCATGGTCTCGGCCCGTGGCGAGGAACGCGATCGCGTGAACGGTCTCGAATCGGGCGCGGACGACTACGTTCCCAAGCCTTTCGGCCAGCGCGAACTTCTGGCGCGTGTGCGTGCGGTGCTGCGCCGCGGCATCGCCACCGGTGCACCGCAGGAGCGCGTGCGTCGCGAGACACTGCGTTTCGCAGGCTGGACGCTCGACCTGCGCCGCCGTGAATTGACGGACCCGTCCGGGGCCACCGTCGATATTTCCGGCGCGGAACACGATCTGCTGACGAGCTTTCTGGACAATCCGCAGCGGGTCATCGCCCGTGACCGGCTTCTGGAACTGTCACGGACCCGTCTGGGCGATGTGTCGGACCGCAGCATCGACGTTCTCGTCAGCCGCCTGCGCCGCAAACTGGGCTCTGACGCCGATCAGCTGATCCGCACCGTGCGCGGTCTGGGCTACATCTTCGTGGCCGAGGTTGAACGGGTCTGAACATCCAGAATCGCATTCTGCTGTGGCCGCTGGGGCTGGTCGGGCGCGTCTGCGTTGTCCTGACCGTCGCAGTGACACTGGTGTTCCTGACGAACGCCATTTTCTACGGTCAGGCAGAGACCTACATCGTCGATGACGTGCGCATCGCCCAGCTGGGCGAGGCGCTGAGTACGGATTTGCGCGTTCTCGCCGCAGCCCCCGTCGGCCAGAGATCCTTTCTGGCCGTCATGCTCTCGGGCAGTGAACTCAGCGTGGCGTGGCAGCCTGCCTCGATCACGCCTGCGCTGCCGGGACACCACCCGGTCGCACTCACGCAGCTCGTCAGGCGTCTGACCGCGGACGATCCCATTCTCGAACAGGCCCATCTGGACCTCTACACGCTCGGCCCGGGAAGCGCGGACGTGCTGGGGTCGCAGCGCCTGCCGGATGGAAGCTACATCCATTTTCGCGTGCCCGGCATGCTGGGTCATCATCGCGTCACGCGCGGTCTGGCCTCGGCGGCCATTGCGGCGGGCGCGGTGGCCATTGCGGCGGCCATGCTGATCCGTGGCCTCAGTATGCCGCTCCGTGCGCTGGTCTCGGTTGCGGACCGTATCGGCTCCAGCGAGAAATGGGTGCCGCTGGCCGAACGCGGACCGCCCGAAGTCCGCGGTCTGGCCCACGCCATCAACGCCATGCAGGACCGCATCCAGAGCCTCATCAATGACCGGACGCAGGCTCTGGCAGCCGTGTCGCATGATCTGCGCACACCACTGACCCGCCTGCGCCTGCGCTGCGGCTTCCTCAGTGACGGAGAGGCACAGGCTGCCATCGAGGCCGATCTGGACGAGATGGAAGCCATGGTGAACGGCATCCTTGCCTATCTCGCCGGCGCGGATGATCCGGAAGTCCCGCGCACCATCAATATCGTCGCCACGCTCGAAACCCTCGTGGACGACCATGTCGATCGCGGGCACGAGGCCCGTTACGAAGGGCCGGACCGCGCGCTGGTCCATGTCCGTCCGCTCGCCATGAAGCGCGTGCTGTCGAACCTGATCGAAAACGCCATCAACTATGGCGGCAATGTCCTTGCCACCCTCCGCACCCGCGAGGACGGCGCGCTGGAAATCGCCATCAGCGACAGTGGCCCCGGCATTCCCGAGAGCGAGTACCAGCGTGTGTTGACCCCGTTCTACCGTCTGGAAGGGTCGCGCTCGCGGGCCACGGGGGGAATCGGGCTGGGGCTTGCGATCGTCCAGCGCGAAATCGCGCGCGAGGGCGGCTCTCTGGTTCTGGGGCGCGGGGATGCTTCCAGGGGCTATGGCGGCCTGCGTGCGACCATCATCCTGCCCAAGGGACTCCCTTCTCCGGCAAGGAAAACCGAGGGGCAGGGCGAACAGGTCTGAAAACACCCGGCCTGCCGTTAAAAATACGGGAAGTCGGACCAATGCAGTCCCGACACTTGCACCTTGGGGAGAAGTGGCACATGTCAGGGCGGACTGGAACGCAAGGACATGACCACGATGTTCATCGAGACCGAAGATACTCCCAACCCCGCCACCCTGAAATTCCTGCCCGGCCGCAGCGTGACCGGTGATGCCCGTCCCGTCGATTTCGGCGATGCGGACGTTGCCGCCGGACGCTCCGAACTGGCAAGCGCCCTGTTCGACCAGCCGAACGTGCGCCGCGTCTTCCTCGGCGGCGATTTCGTCTCCGTCACCAAGTCCGACGACATCAGCTGGGGCGACCTCAAGCCCGTCGTCTTGGGCACGATCACGACCTTCTTCGAAAGCGGCCGCCCGGTCCTGTCGGGAACGCAGTCCGCTCCGGAGCATGACGTCTCCCCCGAAGACGCCGAAGTCGTCAGCCGTATCCAGGACCTGCTCGACACCCGCGTGCGTCCGGCCGTCGCCGGTGACGGCGGCGACATCGCCTTCCGCGGCTACAAGGACGGCGTGGTCTATCTGGCCATGCAGGGCGCCTGCTCCGGCTGCCCGTCCTCCCGCGCGACCCTGAAGCACGGCGTCGAGAACATGCTGCGGCACTATGTTCCCGAAGTCGCCTCGGTCGAACAGGTCGAGGACTGAACCATGGACGGCCAGACATATCCTGATTGCGGCCCGGTTCCGGGCGCAGAAGCCCTGTTCACGCAGGCCCGGACCCCGCGCAGCTTCTCGCCGCGCCCGGTCGGGGAGGATGTCCTGCGCCGTCTGTATGATCTGGTGAAGCTGGGGCCGACCTCCGGCAACTGCTCACCGGGCCGCTTCGTCTTCCTCACGACACAGGACGCCCGCGAGCGCATCCGCCCCGCCCTGTCCCCGGGAAACGTCGCCCGCGCCATGGCGGCCCCGGTTCTGGCAGTCATCTGTCATGATCCGCTGTTCTTCGAGGCGCTTCCCCGCCTGAACCCGCAGGAAGGCCTGCGCGACTGGTTCGCGGCCGATGTGGGCCTGTCCGACGACACGGCGTTCCGCAACGGCACGCTGGAAGGTGCCTATCTCATCATGGCCGCCCGGATGCTCGGCCTGTCCGCCATGCCGATGTCCGGTTTCGACAGTTTCATGGTCGAGGACACGCTGCTGAACGCCACCGGCTGGCGGGTGAACTTCCTCGTGGGTCTTGGCTATCCGGCGGAAAACGAGCCCGCCCCCGATCACGCCGAGCCCCGCGCGCCCCGCCTGGACTTCGGAGAAGCGTGTCTGTGTCTGTAAAGGCGGGGTCTGTAAGGACAGTCGTTTTCAACGGGGCAGGGGCCGGAACCGGCCTCACCAGTCTGGTGGCGCTCGTCCAGGACGGGCATGTCGTCGCGGAAAAACTGATGGCCGGTCGCGGGGCCTCCGAACATTTCGCGCCCGCTATCCGAGAACTCCTGACGCAGAACAACTGGACCACGCCCCCCGACCGCGTCGTCGCCGTCATCGGTCCGGGTTCCTTTACGGGCCTGCGGTCTTCCCTGTCGCTGGCGGCAGGGCTGGCGGCAGGCTGGAACTGCCCCACGATCAGCGTCACGCTCGGTGCGGCCATCCGCGCCACGCTGGGTCGCCCGGATGCCGTCTGTGTCAGCATCGCCCGTCGCGGCCGGGTTTTCGTGGACCCGCCGCACGGTCCCGTCACAGCCAGCCAGACCGCCGATCTTGATGCCACAGGCTGGGCCTGCGTGACGGGCGACGCCGTTTCCGAAAAGACCGACTGGCCCTGTCCGGTGCTTCCCTGCGAGGCACCTTATGCGCTGGGCATCATACAGGCCGCGCAGGGCGTCACGCCTAGTCCGCTGATGCCGCTCTATGTCGACCCCCCCGAAGCCAAGCCTCCCGCCGCCGGTCTGAGGCCTGCGCCACTGTGAACAGTCCTGAAAAGGATTTCCAGTTAAGGGTCATGGGGATCGAATGTGCGCCGCTTCTTGCCGCGCTGCATGAAGTCACGTTTCGCGGCGGAGAAGTCTGGGACGCAACTTCATTTGCCGCCCTGCTTTCAGGTCACGGGACTGAAGCCACGCTTGCCGTGATCGACACTGTTCCCGTCGGCTTCATTCTTGCGCGGACCATTCTGGACGAAACGGAAATCCTGACCTTGGCCGTGCACCCGGATTTCCGGCGCCGCGGCATTGGAAAGGCTCTGGTGCAGAATGTTCTGGGCAAAGGGAAAGTATTTCTGGAGGTAGCAGTCTGTAACAATCGGGCCGCTGCTCTGTATGAGGCATGCGGTTTTGTAAAAGCGGGGCTCCGTCGCGGTTATTACAGAGATGGAAGCGACGCCCAGGTGCTTGTTTCTAGCGATGTTTAACGCTTAGGCAATAAAGATCCGGGCTGTCAGTAACAGGTGAATCCGCCAGAATTGCGTGACCGAGTGCCTTTACGGACGCGCCGACGTTCTTCCGTGTCTCTGTTCCGCGAAGCCGTACTTCAAGTGTCTGTCCGGAAGTCATGGCGTCGAGTTTTGCCCGGACATATACTGTGGTCATGGGGCATTTTTTTTCAGTTATATCTATGAAAAATGTTTCATTTTCTGTCACGCACATGTTTCTTTCTTTTTATGCTTGAACCGAGCAATTTATGACTGCTACATGCTCACTCGCTCAAGGATGAAGGACTTAACTACAATGTCGCAAGAGACAAATGCTTCCGAACTGCATCAGCTGACCGCGCAGATCGTTACGGCCTATGTATCGAACAACGATATTCCGGCTGACGCTCTTCCGGCCCTGATCCGGTCCGTCCATGACTCTCTTGCAACGGTAAACGTTCCGGAAGAGGCTCCTGTTGAAAAGCCGGTGCCGGCCGTTTCGCCGCGCAAGTCGGTTTTCCCGGACTACATCATCTGCCTTGAGGACGGAAAGAAGCTGAAGCTGCTGCGCCGTCATCTCAAGACTGCCTACAACATGACGCCGCAGGAATACCGCGAGCGCTGGGGGCTGCCGCCGGAATATCCGATGGTTGCGCCGAACTACGCGAACCACCGCTCGTCTCTGGCCCGCAAGATCGGCCTCGGCCGTCGTCGCGAAGACTGAGAGCCTCTTTTCCCTGCCGCCGGTTTCTTCATCCCGATGGCAGGGAAAGCCTGACAGGTTCCACAAAGTGGACAAGACGCCTGTTTTTCGGCTAGGCCGCAGATATGGTCGCAGATACGAAAACCGCTGAGAGACGCGTCGGCCCAGGGAATCGGAAGCTCCCGTCTTCCCCTGTGCCGGATGATTCGCACATTGCCCGCCTGTGTGTGGAAAGCGGCCTGAAGATGACCGGGCAGAGACGGGTGATCGCCCATGTCCTGTCCGTGGCTGACGATCACCCGGATGTCGAGGAGCTGTATCGCCGCGCCTCCGAGATCGACAGCCGCATTTCCGTGGCAACGGTCTACCGCACAGTCCGTCTTCTGGAAGAAAAAGGCATCCTCGAACGCCGTGATTTCGGCGGCGGTCGTGCCCGTTACGAAGCCAGTGACAGCGGCAACCACTATCATCTGATCGATGTGGACAGTGGCCGCGTCATCGAGTTCGAGGACGAGGAGCCGGTCCGTCTTCTGGCCCAGCTTGCCCAGCGTCTGGGATTTGATCTTGTCTCGCATCGGATCGAACTGTTCGGCCGCCGCGCCGAACCCGATGACAGGAAGAAATCTCCTTCAGAAAACAGGAACAAGAGCGGATCATGACCACCAAACCGGCTGGCACACCTCTTTCCGTTCCGGATGACGCAAACGTCGCTTCAGTCTCGGCCCCGGCATCAGCTCCGGCAGCCCATACGCTCGCCAGCAGCGAAGAAACGCTGCGCCAGATGGAGACGCTCTCCACGCTTTCCCTGAACCGCGAAGGCGGCTTTCAGGAACTGCGGGGCGGCACGCTGGGTGTGCGCATCGCCGAGACGGCCGAGGAACGCGACGCCGCTCAGGCCCTGCGTTATCGCGTCTTTTTCGAGGAACTCGGCGCCCGCCCCGACGAGCGTGCCTTCCGTACCAAGCGTGACGTGGACGAATTCGACGAGGCCGCCGATCACCTTCTGGTCATTGACCATGCCAAAGGCCCCGGCGCGGCCGGCGTTGTCGGCACCTACCGTCTGCTGCGCTCCGACGCCGCCGAGAAGGTCGGGCGTTTCTACACGTCCTCCGAATACGACATCTCGACTCTGACGGAATTTCCCGGTCGCCTGCTTGAAGTCGGGCGTTCCTGCGTGGCGAAGGAATATCGCGGCCGGTCCGCGATGCAGCTCCTGTGGCGCGGTATTGCATCCTACATCTTCCTGCACCGGATCGACGTGCTGTTCGGCTGCGGCAGTCTTCCGGGCACGAACCCGGACGCTCTGGCCGATCAGCTCACCTACATGCACCACAACCATCTGGCACCGCCGGCCCTGCGCATCCGCGCGCTTCCGGACCGCTATGTGGAAATGCAGCGGACTGACCCGCATGTGCTGGACTACCGCGCCTGCCTCAACAAGCTGCCCCCCCTGATCAAGGGCTATCTGCGGCTGGGTGGCTATGTCGGCGATGGCGCGGTTGTGGATGAGCAGTTCAACACCACGGATGTCGCCGTTCTGGTGAAGAGCGAACTTCTGGCGGACAAGTATTACCGTCATTACGAACGTCGCCTGCGCGACGCTCTCGACTGACAGTTTTTTTCGCAGCCGGATCTATCAGGTCCGGCTGTTTCCTGTTTCAGCCTTTTCGTCAGCCGGACGGTTCCTTCATGATTTCGACGCTCCCTGTCCGTGGCTGGCGCCTGGCCGGACTGATGCTGCTCGCCGGTGGGCTGGCAGCCCTGTCCCTGCCGCCGGTGCACGCCCTGTTCCTGCTGCCCGTGGGGCTGATGATCCTCTATCGCGTGTCCGAAGACGCGCGGTCCTGGAAACAGGCGGCCTGGTGCGGCTTCCTGTTCGGCATGGGCTTTCACACGGTCGGGCTTTACTGGCTGACCAATGCCATCCTCACCCGCGTCCATGAATTCTGGTGGGTCGTTCCCTTCGCGTCCCCCGGCGTGGCGCTGCTGATCGCGCCTTTCATCTGTGTCCCGGCGATCCTGTGCCGCGTGGTGCGTTCCGGCTGGCGGCGCGTGCTGATGTTCGCGGGAAGCTGGACCGTCATGGATATGGGCCGCGTCTTCATGTTCTCGGGCTTTCCGTGGAACCCGCTGGGAAGTGACCTGGAGCTTCCGGGTTTCGCCGGAGACGTCATGATCCAGCCGGCTTCGGTTCTGGGGGTGGATGGCCTGTCGCTCGCTTTGGTGCTCGGCTCTCTTGCCCTGTCCCGCGGCAGACGCGCGGCTGTGGCCGTGCTGGCCGTATCCGTGCTGTGGATCGCCGCCGGAACCTGGCGCCTGTCATCCGCCACGCCGCTGAACATCACCAATCCCCGTGCCGTTTTGGTGCAGGGCAACGTGCCCGAAGCCGAAGTCATCAGCCATGCGGACGCGGTCGGCAATTTCCGCCGCTATCTGAGCCTGACGGCACAGGGCGCACAGAAAGCCTTCGCGGAGGGTGGTCGTCCGCCCGTGGTGATCTGGCCGGAATCCGGCTTCCCCGGCCTGCTGGACGAGGACACACTGGCCCGGCAGATGATCGCCCGCGCTGCCGACGGTGCTCCGGCACTGGTCGGGTCGGACCGTGAATCCGGCAAGGACTGGTTCAACAGCCTGATCGCCGTCGCCCCGGATGGCAGCATTGCGGCGATCTACGACAAGAGCCGCCTCGTCCCCTTCGGCGAATACCAGCCCTGGATCCTGCCCTTCAACGTCCTGCCGGGCGTCCTGACTCCGGGGCCGGGTCTGAAGACATGGGACCTCCCGGGTATGGGGCGCGTAGGGCCGATGGTCTGCTACGAGATCATTTTCTCCGGCTCCGTCACGGCCCGGAACGATCGCCCGGACTGGCTCGTCACGATCTCGAATGACGCCTGGTACGGCAACAGCGCCGGCCCCCGCCAGCATCTCGCGACCGGGCGGATGCGGGCCGTGGAGGAAGGACTGCCGGTCGTTTTCGCCAACAATACCGGCATTTCCGCCATCTATGACGCGACCGGACATGAAACCGCCCGTCTGGGCTGGGGCCGAGCCGACGTGCTGGTCAGCGACATCCCGTCCCCGCTCCCGCCGACCTTCTTTTCCCGCTTCGGCCGGGCCACGCCGCTTGCGCTTTCGATCCTGTGCATGGTTCTGGCGCTCGTCCCCACGCAGCGGAAGAAGCGCGACTGGGACTTGGGGGTGTATAAAGGTTAACATTGACAATCCAGGGTTGTCTTATTAACCATTTACATGTGTCAGAAAAAGAATCCTCTCCGGATCGCGCCCGCCCTGAATCCCGCAGTTCTGCTGCGGCCGGACCGGTGGACGTCCATGTCGGCAACCGCATCCGGCTGCGTCGCACACTTATGGGGCTGTCGCAGGAAAAACTGGGCGAGGCTCTGGGCCTGACCTTTCAGCAGATCCAGAAATACGAGCGCGGCGCCAACCGTGTGGGTGCCAGCCGCCTGTATGATCTGGCGCAGGTTCTGGACGTGCCGATCGGCTTCTTCTTCGATGACATGCAGGAGGCGCGCCCGTCCGCGCCCTCCAGCGCGCCACGGCCGTTTCCCGGTTCCGCTCCGACATTCAATCCGGCTTTCGGTCAGACGCCCGCCGCGCAGGCCCCTGTCACGGGGTTCGCCGAGACGCAGTCGGCATTCGGTGCCCCACCGCGACGTCCGGCTGCACCGCCGCCGCGTCTGTTCGATCTTCCGGTGGACGAGGCTGCCCTGTTCAGCCGTCGCGAGACGGTCGATCTGGTGCGCTCCTATTACCGCATCCCGGACCCTGCGGTCCGCAAGCGGATGCTGGACCTCATCCGCTCCCTCGGCCCGGCAGACGTCAAACCGGACTGAATCTTACTCCTCGCGCCTTATTCGCGGTGCAGGATGCTGTCGTTTACGAAGGATGCCAGCTTCCCGGCCTTGAAATCGGCCCGCAGACGGTCCTCGTCATACTCGTCCCGAACCCAGTCCAGAAACGGCAGACGCCCTTCGGCTTCTTTCTGATAGCGCAGGAAAAACGCGTCCAGAATGCCCGTGCGCGAGCGGTTGAAATGCCCGAACCGCCAGTGCAGCTGCCCCAGCGCGTCCTGCGCCGTGCCGCCTTCAAACATCAGCACCAGACCTGACGCCAGACCGGCCCGGTCCGCACCGGACTTGCAGTGCATGAGCATGGGGAAGGCGAGCGTCTGGTACATGTCGTAAAAGCGCAGGATGCGGTCCCGGTGCGGCGCCCCCCGGCTCTCGAAAGCCATGTCCAGATGCGTCAGCCCCAGCTTCGCACTGGCCCCGCGGGACAGCACATCCGAGCCGCATTTGCGATGTCCGCGCAGGTTCACGAGCGTCTTCAGATGCAGCCGTCGCGTCAGGCTGCGCAGGCGCGCGGGCGTGGGATGGTTGCAGCGCCAGACCTTGCCCGGCACGACAGGCGCGAGATTGGTCCAGCCCAGCCGGAAGATGGAGTGGTCCACGAACAGACTGTCCCACCAGGCGCGGCGCCGCGCGGCGGGAGACGTGATCCGGCCTTCGAACATGGTGAATGCATCCTTGCTGGACATGTCGCTCGGGAGGGGGCGGGCAACGGGAAGAACGCGCTGTGTCCCATCCCGCAAAGGGATGCGTCAACCGCCGAAAAGTGCTATATTGCGTCTCATGCGCTTCGTTTCCCCTTTCCTCATGCTCTCGTTTCTCGCCACGGCGGGATGCGGGTCCATGTTCAGCGGGCCCGCGCCAGACATGGCCGCCCTCCCGCCGCCAGGCGCAGCCCCTGGCCACCACTCCCACAGCAGCACCCATCACCGTCAGGCCAGCGGTATGTCCTATGCCGACGATGCTCCGGTCATGCCGATGCCGCCGGGTGCGGAAAGCCCGTCCTCGGCCTCGCATGACACGGCCAGCAGCTCGTCCCCGGGCGGCATGTCCTTCGGCGGCGGTCAGGGCAACAGCGTCAACATCGCGCCCCAGCCCGCAACCCCCGATACCGAAGTCTCCTACGGGCAGAACAGCGCGTCCAACTGACCCGGGGATCGTCGGCCGTTCTTCATGATTGCGTAACTCTTGGTGTGTTACGGGCATTGCCCTGAACACGCGCCAAATCCACGCTCTGGAGACTCCGACTATGACTGAGCAGGTCAAGGCAGACATTGCCGAGCGGCTGCTGTTTCTTGGCATCGGCGCAGCTGAGAAAGCCCATCTGGCCAGAATCCGCCCTCAGGCGCTGGGGGTGCTCGGGCCTGCGCTGGACCGCTTCTATGGCCGGATTCACAAGACTCCGGCCCTGAACCGCTTTTTTGCCAACGAGCAGCATCGCATCGGTGCACGCAACCAGCAGGAAAAGCACTGGAAGCGGATTCTTCAAGGTGACTTCGGCGCCGATTACGTCGAGAGCACCCGCGCCATCGGCAATACCCATGCCCGGATCGGCCTCAAACCGCAGTGGTATGTCGGCGGTTATGCCCTGCTGATCGAAGGCATGGTGACGGACCTGCTTCGTCAGTACTGGCCGCAACCGCGCCGCAGCTTTCTGGACCGCCTCTTGCGCCGTCCGGCCCGGGGAACCTCCGCCGAGGAGGCTGCCGCGCAGATCGGCCTACTGATCCGCTGCGGTCTTCTGGACATGGAACTCGGGCTGGAAACCTACACGCAGAATCTGGATGTCCGTGAGCGTTCACGCGCGGAAAGCGAGCGGATCCAGAGCCTCGCCGCCCTGTCGGACGCGCTGGCGGATGCGCTCGATCGCATGGCGGGTGGCGATCTGGTCCAGCAGATCGACCCGGCGCTGGAAAACGGCTCGACCCGCATGAGCGGCGCTTTCCACCGGGCCTGCGAAGGGCTGGGACGGATCGTTCATGCCGTCCGCGAAACTTCCGGAGCCGTGGAGCAGCGTGCCCGCGAAATCAGCGGCTCCACCGAGAACATCACCTGCCGCATCGCCGAACAGGTCGATGCCCTGGCGGCCGTGGCCCGCAACATCACGGAACTGACGTCCTCGGTGAAGGAGGTCGCCGACGAAGCCCGGCAGGCCGATACGACCGTGGCCGACTGCTGTCAGGAAACCGAGCAGGGCCGCGATATCGTGGCCAAAACCGTCGAGGCCATGGCCAAGATTTCGTCATCCTCCAACCGGATCGTCCAGATCATCGGCGTGATCGACGAGATCGCGTTCCAGACCAATCTTCTGGCCCTCAACGCCGGCGTCGAAGCTGCCCATGCCGGAGATGCGGGTCGCGGTTTTGCGGTTGTCGCTCAGGAAATCCGGGCCCTGGCCCAGCGTTCCGCCACGGCCGCCAAGGAAATCAAATCCCTGATCGCCAGCAGCATGGAAGACGTCCAGCGCGGAGTGCAGATGGTCGACGAGACCGGCACGGCCCTTGGCAATATCAGCACATCGGTCGAGCGTCTGGGTACGGCGGTGGGACAGATCGCCTCGGGGGCCGAAGCGCAGGCCCGGCGCATCATGGACATCAACGCCAGCACGACGCAGCTCGAGGGGGTGACCAAGAGCAACGCTGCGATCGTTCACCAGACCAGCGGCGCCAGCCAGAAACTGGTCGGCGATGCCGGCGAACTGACGCGCGTCGTACGGAACTTCAAGGTCCGCAAAAGCCCATCCCGCCCGTCACAGCGCGCGCTGGAGGGCCGGAAAATACCTTCCCCGGCCAGTACCGCAGAAAAGGTCTGATCCCCCGAACAGGGATCAGGCGTCGATCTGGCGTGCCTCTTCGGGCAGCATGATGGGAATGCCGTCCCGGATCGGGAAAGCCAGCTTCGCCCGAGGGCTAATGAGCTCCTGGGTCTCGCGGTCATAGGTCAGCGGCCCCTTGGTGACGGGGCAGACCAGAAGGGACAGGAGGCGGGGATCGAGTTCTGTAGTCATGACTATTCCATGCCCCTCTCAAGCAGATCCAGCAAGAGCCCCGCGCGTTCGTCGAGCGTCATGGCTTCCAGAAGCGACTGTTTTTCCACCGGCGTGAATGGCACGAGCATCGGCAGGACAACCAGCAGCGTTTCATCGTCCATGTCCTCGATCAGCGGCCAGCTTGCCTGCAGGTCGCGGGATTCGAGATAGGTTTTCAGACCGTTCAGCAGAAGATCGCGGTTGATCGGTAGCGGATCTTCCTCGACGAGGTCTGCCGCGAAGGGCGTGGCATCTATGATGCCTTCGCGCCAGCCCTGGTCCGTCGGCGTCTCGCGGATCAGGCGGAAACGGGAAATGCCGAGCAGGGTTACGGAAAACGTGCCATCGACATGTTCGGTAAATTCCGTGATGCGGCCCAGCGTTCCGGTCCGGTAGAGCAGGGGGTGCTCGTCCGTGTCCGGGTCCATGAGGGGCTGGATCACGCCGATCATCCGCCGGCCGGCCAGTGCATCCTCAAGCAGGGCCACATAAGGCGGCTCAAAGACCAGAAGCGGCAGATGCCCGCCCGGCAGCAGCAGCGCGCCCGAAAGCGGGAACAGGCCGACGCGCGGCGGAATATCCGCGAGCGTCAGTTCCGTCAGAGGGGGCGCGCGGCGGGGGCGTTCGTCGGATGGAAGGTCGGGCGTTTCGGTCATCGGCTCACGAAAACAGAAGGGAAGAGAGTTTGCGTCGTGCCGCCAGCGTATCAGGATCCGTATGTCCCCACGCCTCGAAAAAGCGCAGAAGCTCGGTTTTTGCGGCGCCGTCGTTCCAGTTGCGGTCCTTGCGAAGGATATCCAGCAGGGTATTGGCGGCTTCCGCCCGCTCGCCTGCGCCGTTGAGGGCGGCGGCCAGTTTGAGGCGCAGGTCGAAATCGTCCGGGGCGGCAGCGCTCTGCTGGCGAAGCGTTTCAAGCTCCGAGGCGGCCTTTGCGCCTTCGGCATGGAGCGCCAACGCGGCCCGGGCGCCAGTGATCTCGGGATGGCTGTCCAGCTTTGCGGGCACCTGCGCGGAAGCGTCCTGGGCGGCTTCGGGTTCGTTCAGGGCAATGAGCGCCCGGATCATGCCGCCCCAGGCTTCAGGGCTTTCAGGCTCGGCTTCCAGAAGCTGCGAGAACAGACCGGCGGCCTGATCCGCGTGTCCGTCGGCCAGCGCCTGACGGGCTGCGGCCAGGATTTCCGTGGCGGGCATGACGTCACCGGCCAGTTTCAGGAGGGACTCCACGAAGCGGCGGACTTCGCTTTCCGGCTGGGCACCCTGGAAAAGATCCAGCACCTGACCTTTCCAGAAAGCCACGACAAGCGGGATGGACTGGAGCGGCAGACCCAGCTGGCCGAGCTGTGCGGCGAGGGCCTGATTGGCTTCCACATCGACCTTGACGAGTCTGACCCGCCCGCCAGCCGCACGGACGATTTTTTCGAGCACGGGTGTGAGCTGTTTGCACGGACCGCACCAAGGCGCCCAGAAATCGACCAGAACCGGGATTTCCCGGCTGGCTTCCACGACATCCGCCATGAAATTCGTCTGATCGGCGTCAATGATGGTGGCGGCTGCGCCTGCCGGGGCCTTGTTGGAAGACTGACCAATCAGGTGTTCGTCGAATGTGCTGCTCATGGGGGCGGGAACCGTTCGCTGGAAAGACAAGTTCCCTGAAAGATCGGATGTGCGTGCCCCGTGTGCAAGTCCTGGGTGCAAGTCCCGGGTGCGGGGCTGTGATGTGGGGTGTTGTGCCGGAAAGAGGATATTGCTCCTGAATTGAAAAATCCCTCTTGCGCTGTGGCCCTGATTCGGTCATAAGCCCCACCACGGAGTGCGGGCGTAGCTCAGGGGTAGAGCACAACCTTGCCAAGGTTGGGGTCGTGGGTTCGAATCCCATCGCCCGCTCCATCGAAAAAAGGCACCTTCGGGTGCCTTTTTTCGTTTCAGATTTCCCATCCTGACATTCATCCGTCTGCGTGTCTGAGTCCTGTCGGCATAAGGCGCATGTTGCCTCTTGCACGATGTTCGGGATTCGGTCATAAGCCCCCCACGGAGTGCGGGCGTAGCTCAGGGGTAGAGCACAACCTTGCCAAGGTTGGGGTCGTGGGTTCGAATCCCATCGCCCGCTCCAGATTTTCCAAGGAAAATCAGGCGGTTAAAGATGTTCCTTCGGGACCGTTTTTTGTTTACAGTGTGCCGTAGCACAGGAATGTAAGCATTTTGTAAGCAGCCCGGAGCAAATCGGGGGTGGCTACGGCGTAGCGTGCCGAATCCCGTGGCACACATCGTCAGGATGTTCGGGCGGGTGATGTTCATAAGTAGAACAGCGCTCTTGAACGAGATGCCGGCTAACAAGAGTATGGCAAAGGCCGTCATGCCTGTGCTCCTGGCCGTTTCGCGATGCTCGTGACCCATGCATGCAGGGCGGAGGCCTCGTCTGGCAATGCCAGCTTCAGTCGGCTACGGGCGAAATCCAGCGTGACGAACGCGGTGATGTCAGCGATCGAGAAGGCATTGCCCGCGACATAGGGTACATCGCGCAGCCGGGTGTCCAGATCGGCCATGAAATCGGCCAGCCTCTGACGGCCGCGCGCGGTAAGCTCGGGGATTTGCGCATAGCCGTGTGGTCCGACCAGTGCGCGGCCCGACAGTCCCGGCAGGCTGTTCCGTACGGCTTCCATCGCGGCAAGATAGCCGTCGATCTCCATGCGCCGGTCCCACATGCCGATGATGGCGCGTTGTTCTCGCGTCGCGCCCATCAGAGGGGGATCGGGATGCAACTCCTCCAGATAACGGCAGATGACGGGCACCTCGCTGATCGCGGTGCCGTCGTCCAGTTCCAGGACGGGAACGGTGCAGGAGGGGTTAAGGAGGCGGAACGTGGGCGCGAACTGCTCGTGCTTCGCCAGATCAACTGTAACGATAGGAATCGTCAGCCCTTTCTCGGCGATGAAGAAGCGCACACGCCGTGGATTGGGGGCGGTGGGGTAGTCGTAAAGCTTCATGGCAATGCTGCGCGCGGGTGATGAGAGGGCGGAGACTCCGACTGTTCCCGGATGGTCGCGAGCATGCGGCGGCGGATCAGGCCGCTGACCGGGCGGATCAGATACCAATAGGGCGTGAAGCGACGCCTGGCCCGGTCCATGGCGCAAAACACGCGGGTTTCCGTCACCAGCAACTGGGTACCGTGTGGTCCCGGCTGGATGGAGAAGCCCAGAGCGAGCTTGCAGACGTCATCATGGCAAGGGGTGAGAAAAGCGTCCGTTGTGGGAATGTCGCACAATCCGTAATCCGCCCGCCAGAACGCGCCGACGAGGCCGTAGACCAGGGCGGCATCGCCTCGCCGTTCCAGCAGCGTGAAGTCGGTGAGGTCCAGATTCCGTTGCCGCGCATGGCCTAACAGCCGGGCGGGCATTTCGCGCAGGCGGATGGCGGCACGAACCAGCGGATCGTCCTGATTCCGCCATGCAGCCACCGCGTTCATGATGCGACTGGCCGGGGCGGAGATATCGACACTGTGTCGCTCGCTGAAATCGAAGCGCGGGATGAATTCGTCCAATAGGTTCATCATGCTTCCATTTCTCTTCGGCGAGGTGGTACATTAGCGCACTATGCCACAAGAGCATTTTGCACCGCAGCGCGGATATTGCGATGGCTTCATGGCGAAGGCAGAGAGTAACGTCATAATATATCGTGAACGAATTATTGTTGCAGACTTGAAAGCACAATGACTGGATTTTGGCAGGTCATGCCGAAGGTCTTCAAAAAATCG
This sequence comes from Gluconobacter sp. R75690, assembly GCF_015244525.1. Lineage (NCBI taxonomy): Bacteria > Pseudomonadati > Pseudomonadota > Alphaproteobacteria > Acetobacterales > Acetobacteraceae > Gluconobacter > Gluconobacter sp. R75690. Next base: position 84,386 of record NZ_JABCQB010000012.1, read on the forward strand.
GGATAGACAGAAAATGTCGGTTCGGCGACCACCTCTCGATCTGCGGGAATTGCTGTTCGTGCGTGTCATCGCGAGGGAGGGAAGTATCCATGGAGCCGCACGGGCGCTGGGAGGCAAACAATCTGCCGTAAGCCGGTCCTTGCGGTTACTGGAAGAGCGACTTGGCGTCTCCCTTTTTCGACGCACGTCGAGCGGTGCCCGGCTCACCCCGGCGGGAGTTGCCTTTCTGCGAGAGGCTGAGAAGTTGCTCGATGGAACAGTCGGACTGTACGAGCGCACGCGGCGTTGGAGCCGGGGCGAGACCGGCGTCATCTCCGTGGGCGTCCAGGGCAGCATCCCACCCGGCCGGATCTCGGCGATACTGGAGTCGTACAGCCTTGCGCAACCCGGTATCTCCTTCACTTATCGGGATAATGCGAAAAAAGAACTGTTCCAGGCCCTGGAACAGGAGGAGATCGACCTCGCGATAATGACGCTGCCCCTGCCCGGCAGCATGGTGGCCACCGTCCCGCTCTGGAGCGATCGTGTCGTTGCGATCATGTCGGCCGAACATCCGATCGCACAGGTCGGAACCGCGTCATGGGCTGAGTTGCATGATGGAATCTTTCTGATCGGCAAGGATGATACCGGCGAGGAACTGCTCGCGCTCTTGATGCGCAAGATGCGGCAGGCGGGATTCGTGCCGGTGACACGTCAGGAGGCGGTCAGAAGCCTGCGGGTCGTCGCATTGGCAGCGGCATCGCTCTGTTGCCGGATGCCTGGCTGGGTTTTCTGCCCGCTGCCATCCGGGAGCGGATCGCGGTAGTGGAAGTCATCGACGGGGACGGATTTTCCCACTTCGCCTATGGCGCGGCTTGGCATCGTGAGCGCTGCCCACCGGCCGCGAGGACAGTCATCCGTTTTCTGGAGCAGCAGGCGACTGCGTTTTAACGGGTGCCCGCCGTGGCTCCTGCCGGAGCTTTCGGAACGCGCGGTCGGAGGTGATAAAGCCACGGATCATGTGCGGTACGAGACGGGCCGGATCGACGGACTGGCCGTTCTGGCTGACCAGGGCAGCATAAGCGACGAGATCGCGATGCAGGTCCGCAGGCAGGTCCACGGTGACACGGACCGGCTTCTCGTCGGGAATTTCGGTGATGCGCAGCTTCGTCATGGAGCCGGTTCCTTTGGGTGCCAGGGTTTCAGGACAAGGTCGCGATTCAGGATAAGCGTGAACGGCAGGCCCGGGCGGTCTGTCAGCGTCGGCTGAATATTCAGGCTGCGATCAATCAGCCGGTTGCCGACCATAGAAAACCCGTTGCTCGCGCCGGAGCGGATGGCCTGCATCAGGTTGTTCTCGTTCCATGACGTCCCGGCCTCGGAGCCCACGCTGAGGAGGGTCGTGACGAGGGCCGCCTTGAACAGTTGCCCCCAATGATTGTTCACCTCATCGGACAGGCCAGACTGGCCGATGGCGTCGCCACCGGGCAGCTTTTCCAGGACGAGGCTTTCGCCATTCGGATAGATCAGCCGCGTCCAGATGATCTGGGTGCGCTGCTGCCCGAAGGAAATGCCGCTGTTATAGGCTCCGAACAGGGTGCTACCCTGCGGGACGAGCAAGAACCGGCCTGTCGGACTGTCATAGACGTTCTGGGTCACATGCCCCACGATCTGGCCGGGCAGATCGGAACTGATCTTCGTGTTCAGCGCGCCGGCAATGACGGTCCCGGCCTGGAGCATATAGGGCGAGGCGGGAGATACGATCCGGTCCGGGCTGACCGTCGCGCGATCCGGCTGACCTGCCAGAAAGGCGCGATTGCCGGTCTGCTGGTCGGGGCCGGTCGGTGATGCCTGTGCTCCGGGAGCGGTGGCCATGACCGGAATCGTCTGCGCAGCCTGGCCCTCCCGCGCCTCGATCTGCGCGAAGAGCCTGCTGGTGCGTGCCGCCTCGATCTCCTGATCGCCACGCCGGTCTCCCATGCCGGAAACCGGTCCCGCGCGACCGTTCCGCTGTGCATCGAGGATCGGCTTGCCGAGATCGCCGGGCAAAGGCGGCCCGAGTTTCGGGGTGGCGGTATAGTCATTGGGGAGTGCGGCCAGCCCGTCGGCCGAGGGGCGGGTGTCGGTGTCCTGTGCCCCCTGGAGCGGCCCCTTCTGCGCACCATTTTGCAGCGCGTAGCCCAGCGCAAGACCGATCGCGAGCATCCCCGCACCACCCAGCGTCCAGATGACGGGGCGCGAGAGCCGGACCACCGGCGGACGCTGCGCGCGCAGCCGCAGATCGGGAGAGGGCGGCGGGGATGATGGTCCTGTTCCGCTTCCGCTTGTGGTGGCTCCCGTATTCCCTTCCGGGCGCTCTTCCGCGCCGCTCATGACTTCCTGCCATCCGTGCGCACGATCCGTACCCGCTGCTCGGAATGCCTGTCGCCCAGCCGCAATTCGGCGGCGGCAAACAGGCGATCGACGATCATCCAGTTCTGCCGGACGCGGTAGTTCACCAATTCCGGCCCGCCATCGGCCCCCAACACGAACAGCGGCGGCAGTTCGCCCTGCCCGATACCGGACGGAAACGCGATATAGACCTTGTGGCCATCGTCAAACGCCCGGCTGGGCAGCCAGGGCGGCGTGCCACCTTTCACCGGCTGAATAGCGTAACGGAAATTCAGCGCATTCAGATCCAGCCCCGCATCCACCGGGGCTGCATCATCGGCGTCGCTGTCCTGCCGATGCAGGGCAATCAGGTCGTCCTCGGGATAATCCCAGGACACCGACGCCATATAGGTCGTGGGTGTCGCCCGCAGTTCGGCAAGGTAGCTCCTCCGGTCGGTATTGACGATCAGATTGGTGATGAGATCCGGTCGCGTCGGCTTGACCAGGATATGCACGCGCCTGGTCGTGCCCGCGCCACTGGTGGTATCGCCGACGATCCAGCGCACGGTATCACCCACCGCGACCGGGCCGGTACCCACCAGTTTTTCACCCGGCTGGAGCATAACGTCGGTGATCTCGCCGGGCGAAGCATAGACCTGATAGAGCGCTCCCGCGCTGTAGGGGTAAACCTGCACCGCGTTCACGTAACCGGCCCGCGTCGGCTGGATGCGAGCGGCAAGATTGGCCTGGGTCACGCGCACGGTAGGGTCAGCCGCCTCGGGCACGACATGGGTACGCCGTAAGGGCGGAAGCGGCTTGAGCTGGCCCGGCAGCGGGAGTGGCTGTGGCACCTCCGCCACCCGCACAGGCTTCGGCGGATCAGGCAGGAGCGTGGCCTGGGCCGCGTCGTCATATCGTATGACGGGTGGATGGTACTGTTGCGCGCAACCCGCCAGGGGCAGGGTTAGCAACGGCAAAGCACGAAGAGCGCGACGGATCATTGCCCGAGTTCCTTCGACCAGTTGATGGCAGAGACGTAGATTCCAAGCGGGTTTTTCCGAAGATGATCAGCGTCGCGCGGCGTGCGCAGAACAACCGACACGATGGCGGTCCAGCGTTCGGTGCCGGTGAACGCGCCGTCACGGTAATGGCGCTCGGTCCAGGCGACGCGGAAGCTGGCGGGCGAGGCCCGGATTACCGAAGCGATGTCCAGCTCGACCTGCTCGTGCCCGATCCGCGAAAACGGATCATTCAGGCGGGCATAATCGTTCAGCGCCACGGCACCAGAAACGCTGGTGAAATTATAGGCGCGCAGCCAGTTATGCCGGACCACGACGGCATCGGATGACAGGGAGCGCACGTCGTGGACGAACTGTGCCAGATACCAGGCAATCTGCGGATCAGCGGGCATGTAGCCGGACGTCGCCGGCGCCACGACCTGCGCCTGACCGAGCGTGTCGACCTGCACGACCCACGGCGTGATGGTGCCGCGCGCGGACTGCCAGACCAGCCCGGCCCCGAGACCTGCGGACAGGAACAGGGAACCGAACGCCATCAACCGCCAGTTGCGGGCCTGCACACGGGCCGAGCCGATGCGCTCATCCCAGATCTGTGCGGCTTTCTGGTAGGGCGTGACGGGCTCGGGCGTGGTCCCGTAGCGTGTTGTGGAGCGACGGAACATCATTCTTTCTCCGAGAGATCGATGGACGTGGACCCGCCCCCGCCATCGGCGGAGCGGATGATATGGGCGGCCTCGGCAGCATGGGTGGCGGCGTTGCGGCGCTTCATCTTTCGCGCCCAGCGGGGCGGCTTGCCGTCGGAGCCGTCGCCGCCATCGGGGCCGCCGCCAGGGTTACCGCTACCGGCAGGCCCGGTACCGGGATCACCTCCGCCGCCGGACGGGCCTGAAGATCCACCGTCACCCGATGGCCTATCGCCTTCTCCGCCGGCGCCCATCGCACCGGCGGCCCAGCGTCCGCCAGCAGAGTAGCTTTCCTTCAACGAGGATGTTGCCGCGCCGACCTTGTTCTTCACGGCGTTCATCGCAGCACCACCAGCGGCGCGACCGACATTGCCAGCCGCCGACGCCATGCCCGCCGCGCCGGTCTGTCCGGCTGCTCCCATGGAGTAGGCTGTCGTGGCGGCACCTGCGACGGCAGCCCCGCCGCGCGCTGCCGCGGCCGTCGCACCAAGCGCGGCAGCGCCCCCAGACGCCAGGGCAGCGGGCGCGGCAACAGCCGCAGCACCCATCGCGCCCACCGCCATTGCGGTTCCGGCCGCTGCCCCGGCACCAAGCTGCGGGGCACCGGAGATCAGCCCATTGGCGAGAGAGCCGCCGAAAATGGCGAGACCCACGATGCAGAGCGACGCCAGAACAACGGACAGCGCCTGGCCGATGGTGGGCGCACTATCACCGTAGGACGTCGTGAACTGCCTGAACAGCACGGAGGCGATGGCGGAAATGACCGCCAGCACCATGATCTTCACACCGGACGATACGACATTGCCCAGCGCCTTCTCGGCCAGGAAAGCGGTGCGATTGAACAGGGCGAACGGGATCAGCACGAAACCGGCTAGGCTGGTCAGCTTGAACTCGACGATCGCCACGAAGAGTTGCACCGCGAGAATGAAGAAGGCCGCCAGCACGATGAACCAGCACAGGACCAGGACGAGGATCTGCACGATGCTGGCCAGCGCACCGAACGAAAACGCCAGTTTACTCGCCGCATCCAGAAGCGGTTGCGCGGCATCGAGCCCGGTCGCCGCCAGTCGGCCGGGGTGCATGAAGTCCGCAATTGCCAGCGTGCCGCCGCCGGCCTTGAGACCGAGGGCCGCGAAACTGTTGAAAACGATCCCCGACAGGCCGCTGAAATGGTCGATGATGAAGGCAAAGAAGCCGATATACAGCGTCTTCTTCACGAGACGCTGGACGATGTCCTCGTCGGCCGCCCACGCCCAGAACAGCCCCGCCAGCACGATGTCCAGCACCGAGAGCGAACCCGCGAGCGACACCACGCTTCCCCGGACCAGACCGAAACCGCTGTCGATCGTGGTCTCGAAGGTATTCAGGAAGCCGTCGATGATGCCGACATTGTCGCTCGCCATTGCTCAATATCCAGAACTTGGGATGGCGACGGCCTGGGGAACATAGGCGTCATACTGCGAGAAATGCTGATATTGGGCTTCCGCACCGGCCTCGTTCGCCGCCTGTCGCGCCCGTTCGAGGTCCGCGGCCCGGCCATTAGCCGCGAGTTCGGCCTGGATGTCGGAAAGCTGGCGAGACTGAAGCGCGAGAAGCTGGTTTCCCGCCTGTGCGGCCTGTAGCGCCCCGGCCGAACTCTGGCTCGCCGAGACCAGTTGCGTCATGGCCGAGCTGTCGCTCGGGATATTTCCTACCACCCGCGCCTGAAGCTTCAGGGCATCCTCGAACCCACCCACGGAATTCTGCCACCGCGTCTGCGCCTGACTGAACAGGGCGCTGTCTGACATGCCTGACGATAACGATGTGTATGACTGCTGGTACTGCTGCTCAACGGACTGGACGCTGTATGCGATATTCTGCGCCTGCGCGAGCAACGCCGTCGTCTGGGAAATCGTCGATTGCAGCGTCGACAGTGTCGAAAGCGGGAGGCTCGCCAGATTGCGACCCTGATTGACCAGCATCTGCGCCTGATTGGCCAGTGACGTGATCTGGTTGTCGATCTGCTGGAGCGTGCGCGCCGCGATCAGCACGTTCTCGACATGGTTCGCGCCATCATACACCGCCCATTGGGCATGGGCGGATTGAGAAGCAGAAACCGTAAAAGCAACGACCATAACGGCAGGAATCAGACGATATCTCACGGCACCTCCCCTTCCCGCAGAAGATCAGCCGCCCACATGACATCACGCGCCTCGAACCAGGCGGGCAGGAACCCAACCCGCCCGTGCTCCGCCAGCACCCGATCGATCAGCCTGTGGTCGTCCTTGCCGGAGGCCGCGCACAGCGCCAGGGCGACAGGGCCGAGCCCCAGTTCGAACAGCCGGTTCCCCCGCTGGGTCTGGCAGTAATATTCCCGCTTGGATGCCGCGCGGGCGATGATGGCGATCTGCCGGTCATTCAGCCCGAAGTCGCGATAGATGGCCGCGATCTGTGGCTCGATCGCCCGTTCGTTGGGCAGGAAGATCCGGGTCGGGCAGCTTTCCACCACGGCAGGCGCAATGCGGGAATTGGCGATATCGGACAGCGACTGGGTGGCGAAAATCACCGATGCGTTCTTCTTGCGCAGCGTCTTTAGCCACTCTCGGAGCTGGCCGGCAAAGTCCCCGTCATCCAGCACCAGCCAGCCTTCGTCGATGACCAGCAGCGTCGGCCTCCCGTCCAGTCGCCCTTCGATGCGGTGGAACAGGTACGACAGAACGAATGATGCCGCGCTGGAGCCGATCAGCCCTTCGGTCTCGAACACCACGACATCGGCGTCACCCAGACGTTCGGCGTCTGCATCGAGCAGGCGGCCATAAGGACCACCGAGGCAGTATGGGGCCAGAGCCTGCTTCAAAGCGTTGGATTGAAGCAGTGCTACCAGCCCGGACAATGTACGTTCCGGCACAGGCGACGATGCCAGGGAATTCAGCGCCGACCAGAGGTGAGACTTCACCTCGGGGGTCAGCGTTACCCCTTCACCGACAAGGATCTGCCCCAGCCATTCACTGGCCCATTTGCGCTCGTCGGGATCGTCAATCTGTGCCAGCGGCTGAAGGGAAACGGCGGAATGCCCATCGCCCTCGTCCGTCAGCCCGCCTCCAAGATCGTGCCAGTCCCCGTCCATCGCCATCGTCGCCGCACGCATGGACCCGCCGAAATCGAAGGCAAAAATCTGCGATCCCGCATAACGCCGGAACTGGAGCGCCATCAGCGCTAGCAGGACAGATTTGCCAGCTCCTGTCGGTCCTGCGATCAGCGTGTGGCCGACATCGCCGACATGGAGCGAGAAACGAAACGGTGTAGCGCCCGCCGTCCTGCCGTAGAAAAGAGGCGGGGCGTTGAAGTGGGTGTCGCGCTCCGGTCCAGCCCACACCGCTGACAGCGGAATCATATGCGCCAGGTTCAACGTCGAGACGGGTGGCTGGCGCACATTGGCATAGATATGGCCGGGAAGAGAGCCGAGCCATGCCTCCACGGCGTTGAGGCTTTCCGCCATGCAAGTGAAGTCGCGGCCCTGGATGATCTTTTCGACCAAACGGAGTTTTTCTGTAGCGATGGAAGCGGAACCATCCCAGACCGTTACCGTGGCGGTGATGTAGGCCTGCCCGACGTCATCAGCACCGAGGGACTGCAAGGCAAGGTCCGCATCCGCCGCCTTGTTGGCGGCGTCGTTATCCACCAGAACCGACGCCTCGTTGGTCATCACCTCCCGAACAATCGCCGTAATGCTCTTGCGCTTTGCGAACCACTGGCGACGGATTTTTATCAGCACTTTCGTCGCATCCGTCTTGTCCAGCAGGATCGCGCGGGTGGACCAGCGATAGGGCATCGCCAGCCGGTTCAGGTCATCCAGGATTCCGGGAAAGGTCCGCGACGGGAAACCGGTGATCGTCAGCGTTTTCAGGAAGGCATCGCCGAGTTTTGGCTCCAACCCGCCCGAAAGCGGCTGATCGACCAGCAGCGCGTCAAGATGCATAGGGATTTCCGGCACCCGGACACGCTGGTTCCGCGTCGAAATGGTCGAATGTAAATAGGTCAGCGTCTCACCGTCATTGAGCCAGGTGGCCTCGGGCATGAAACCGTCCAGCAACGCCAGCATCCGGTCGGAGCGATCCACGAACGCATGGAGCATGCCGTGTGGGTCCGGCCCTTCGCGCTCCCTGCCCTCGAACAGGAACCGGGCAGCGCGATCAGATGATTCCGCCGGTGGCAGCCAGACAAGGGTCAGAAAATACCGGCTCACGAAATGTGCGCCCTCATCCTCGAACTGCTCACGCCGTTCCAGATCGACCATGTGCGAGGCGGCATCCGGAAAATCGCTCTCGGGATAGAGTGTGGCCGGGACGCGCTGCGCCTCGACGAACACCGCCCATCCGGAGCCCAGACGGCGGAGATTACTGTTGAGCCGTGCGGTGACACCGACCAGTTCGGCGGGCGTGGCGCTGTCCATATCGGGGCCACGGATGCGCGCCGTGCGCTGGAAACTGCCGTCCTTGTTCAGGACCACACCCTTTTCGACCAGCGCGGCCCAGGGCAGGAAATCAGATAGAAGGGCACTGCGATTACGGTACTCGCCAAGGGACATCATGGCCGATCTCCCCTATGCCCGCAGCCAGGCGGGATAGCGGAGATGCCGCCGCCCGACCTCGATGAACAGCGGATCGCGTTTCGCGCCCCAGAGCGCCAGCCCGTGGCCGACGATCCAGAAGGCGGCCCCGATCAGCCAGAGACGCAGGCCGAGTGTTATGGCCGCCGCCAGCGTGCCATTGGCGATGGCCACGGCACGGGGAGCGCCACCCAACAGGATCGGGTCGGTCAGGGAGCGATGCACCGGGACATGAAAGCCCGGCACCGCGTCATCGTCGTATCCCGCCATCAGATCAGCGCCCCGCCCGAGAAGGAGAAGAACGACAGGAAGAAGCTGGACGCCGCAAAAGCGATCGACAGGCCGAAGACGATCTGGATCAGGCGGCGGAACCCACCCGATGTTTCCCCGAACGCCAGGGTCAGACCCGTGACCGTGATGATGATCACCGAGATAATCTTGGCGACCGGTCCCTGCACGGATTGCAGGATCTCGTTCAGGGGCGTTTCCCACGGCATGTCCGACCCGGACGCCAGGGCCGAGGAACACCATGCGACCGAAAGCAGCAACATGGCGGAAATGGCGGGCGCGTGCCGACGCACGCGGATTATGGCATGGGTCATTGGGAATCTCCCGAATTCTGGAAGGGATGAATGCGATAGGCGCCGGTGGCGGGATCGAGCCCGTCCACGGTGGCGAGTTCGGAGAGCCGGCGGGCATTGCCTCGCCCGGACAGGACAGCGATCACGTCGATGGTGTCCGCGATCATGGCGCGTGGCACCGTTACCACCGCTTCCTGGATCAGTTGTTCGAGACGGTAGAGAGCGGCGAGCACTGATCCCGCATGCAGCGTACCGATGCCGCCCGGATGGCCGGTGCCCCATGCCTTGACCAGATCAAGGGCTTCGGCACCACGCACCTCACCGATGGGAATACGGTCGGGACGCAGGCGCAGACCGGACCGGACGAGATCCGACAGCGTGATGACCCCTTCGCGGGTCCGCAGGGCAATGAGATTGGGCGCCATGCATTGCAACTCGCGCGTGTCCTCGATCAGGACGACGCGATCGCCGGTTTTCGCGACCTCGGCCAGCAGGGCGTTGACCAGCGTGGTCTTGCCCGTGGATGTGCCGCCTGCGACCAGGATGTTCTTCCGTTCCGAAACAGCGCGGCGCAGAGACACCGCCAGCCCTTCTGTCATGATCCCGGCGGCGACATAGTCATCGAGGGTGAACACCGCGACGGCGGGCTTGCGGATCGCGAAACTGGGGGCCGTCACCACGGGCGGCAGCAATCCCTCGAACCGTTCGCCGGTTGGCAACTCGGCCGAGACACGGGGCGCACCCTCATGCACCTCAGCCCCGACGTGGTGTGCAACCAGACGCACGATGCGCTCGGCGTCGGCAGGTGTGATGGTTTCGCCCGTGTTGGCCATGCCCTCTGACAGCCGATCGATCCACAGCCGCCCATCGGGATTAAGCATGACCTCGACCACAGAGGGATCGGCAAGGTGCCGGGCAATCGCCGGCCCCATCGCTGTGCGCAGCATGGACACGCCGCGCACTCTGGCCCCTTCATGGATGACGGAAACCGACATGACCTTCCCCCGTATGGGCCGCACGCGACGGACGAACAGCGACGGGGATCATTAAGAAAGGCTGGAAACAGCGCGTTTCAACAAGAATTCAGAGGTCGTAGAACGGCGGCGAAACACAGGGCAAAAATACTTGCGGGGTGCGGATTTTACGCCTCCGGTTCATCCCGTGCGCCGGGGTCCAAAACATCCTCCGGGATTTCCTGCTGGAGTCTTGGCCCCTGGGCCAGCCTACGGCCGAGGGCGGCGACAAAATTATCGTAGCGCACCCCGGCCTGCGCGCGCGCCGCCTTCGCGGCCGGTTCGGGCAGCGGCGGGGTCGTGGTCAGCCAGAAACGGATGAACAGCGCTAGTGTCTCCACCGTGATGCCGATATCGCGCTCCAGCCGCGCGAGACGTCGGTCCTGCCGGTCGAGGCGCTTCGATGTAGCAGCCTCGCGGCGCTCTTCCCCGTCGGGCGAGAGGAAGGAAGCAACGGCGGCCTCGACGATCAGCGACATCGGCTGCGCGCGTCGCGCGGCATAGGCAGACAGGGTCTTCATCACATCGGGATCGAGATAGACGGAGATCTGGGCCTTCTTTTTCGGTATCGCCATGTCTGCCTCACAGTCCAAGCTCATCGCCACGGTCGAGCGACGCCTGCCGGGCGATGCCGCGCCTGAGATCGTTCATCCGGTTGTTGCGGGGCGCGATGTCGTCGAACTCATCGACCGGATCGGGCGTGAACTCGTTCTCCAACGGCTCCTTTTTCTCGACAGTGCCTTCGTCCAGTTCGGGCTGATGGCGTCGGGCGGACTGCTTCGGGTCTTCTTCCTCATCGTCCCCTGTCCGCGTTTCGGCCGCCGCATCGGGTGCCGGCGGCCTGGGCGGCAGGGGACGGCTACTCCAGTCGTCCGGGCACCCATCCTTCGGGGGCGTAGGCTTTGGCGGCGGCAGAATGCGTTCCTGGAAGCGCGCATCCTCGAAGTAACGGGCCTTCTTCGCACGGATCGGATAGAGGCCGGAGGTCATGACGATCTCATCCGCTGGCGGGAGCTGCATGACTTCTCCCGCCGTCAGCAGCGGGCGTGCCGTCTCCGAGCGCGAAACCATCAGATGGCCCAGCCAGGGCGAAAGACGGTGGCCCGCGTAGTTCTTCATCGCCTTCATCTCGGTGGCGGTCCCGAGCGCGTCGGAGACACGTTTTGCCGTCCGTTCGTCGTTGGTGGCGAAGCTCACCCGGACATGACAGTTGTCGAGGATCGAATTGTTCGGCCCGTAGGCCCGCTCGATCTGGTTGAGGGACTGGGCGATCAGGAAGCTCTTGATCCGGTAGCCCGCCATGAAGGCCAGCGCCGATTCAAAGAAATCCAGCCGCCCGAGGGCCGGGAATTCGTCGAGCATCAGCAGCACACGTCGCCGCCGCGCCGCGGCATCAAGGTCTTCCGTCAGGCGCCGGCCGATCTGGTTCAGCACCAGACGGATCAGTGGCTTGGTGCGGCTGATGTCCGACGGCGGCACGGTCAGGTAGAGCGTCACCGGGCGATCGGCGCCGACAATGTCGGCGATGCGCCATTCGCAGCGCCGCGTCACTTCCGCGACCACTGGATCGCGATAGAGGCCGAGGAAGGACATGGCGGTGGACAGCACACCCGAGCGCTCGTTGGGGGATTTGTTCAGCAACTCGCGCGCGGCCGAGGCCACGACGGGATGCGGACCGGCGTCACCGAGATGCTTCGTCCGCATCATCGCTGACAGCGTGGTGGCGATGGGGCGCTTCGGGTCCGACAGGAAATTGGCGACACCGGCCAGGGTCTTGTCGGGCTCGGCGTAGAGGACGTGCAGGATGGCGCCGACCAGCAGGGAGTGCGAAGTCTTCTCCCAATGGTTGCGCTTCTCCAGGCTGCCCTCCGGGTCGACGAGGATATCGGCGACGTTCTGGGCATCACGGACTTCCCACTCCCCACGCCGGATCTCCAGCAACGGGTTGTAGGCCGCGGAGGCTGCATTGGTTGGATCGAACAGCACGACGTGGCCGAAACGGGCGCGGAATCCCGCCGTCAGTTCCCAGTTCTCACCCTTGATGTCGTGGACGATGGCCGAACCGGGCCAGGTCAGGAGCGTGGGGATGACCATGCCGACACCCTTGCCGCTGCGCGTTGGTGCAAAGGTCAGGACGTGCTCTGGCCCGTCATGCCGCAGGTACTCTCGACGATAGCGGCCTAGTACCACGCCGTCGGGGTCAAGCAAACCGGCCTGGGCGATCTCCTTGGCGTCAGCCCAACGGGCCGAGCCATATGTCTCGATCCGCTTCGCCTCGCGCGCCCGCCAGACCGAGAGGCCGATCGCAGTAAGCGCAGCCAGGATGCCGCCCGACGCGGCGATATAGGCACCCCGTGCGAAGACCTCCGGCGCATAGGCGTCATACGCATACCACCACCAGAAGAACGCGGGCGGCAAGTAGAATGGAAACCGCAGGATTATGAACCAGGGTCGCCCGAGTTCGGCCTGGAAGGCCAGCTTCCAAGCGATCCATTCGGTCGCAGCCCACATGGTCAGCAGGATGATCGCCAAGACGACGATGATCTGCCCCCAAAGAATCTTGGTGCCCGACATCGGGAGCCCTCCCTTTTAGAGGAGGAAGGAACGGCGGATTCCTGCGTTCAAGTGCTTTTAAGCGTTGTTCGCAGCCGGGCAAACCAGAGCGAAAAAATACTTGCGCTGTGCGGACAAGGTCCGCCCAGCCGATCCTGGGACACACCGGTAGCAGGCGATTCGGACATAGGGCTGAGCTTCAAAAGCACGGTGACGGCAATGACAATGAGGAATGGACGATCGGCAGCGCAGCCTGCCTTCGGATGGAAAATATGTGAAAAATCATAGTATTATTGCACAAAGAGACTTTTCATTTCTCTGGGAAAGAATAACAGAGTGCTGTGCCTTGTGAAGGCCGTGTTGGCCGGCGCCTGAAATGCTGCGACTTCATTAACCAATACTCTGTTGGTTTCCAAAATTCTTGTTGAATTGACGGATATACATCGCGAAGGTGCTGTGCGCACGTGTGCTTACGGAGGGTGACACGGGGATATCCCATGTGTTATTCTGAAATCGGCGTGTCGAAACGCTTTTTGCAACTGGGCGGCCTCCTATGTCGGGTGGCCTGCCGAATAGAACACCCGGACCTATGGTCCTGCGGTGAACAGCCTTGGCTGTTCTCAGCAGGGGAATAGGCAGGAGGTGGCTACGCCCAGTGCAAAACACCTTTCGACCCGCCCGACGCCAGGCGGGTAACGGGGAGTCACGCCCTCAATTCGCTTCCGTCGTCGTCATGTCGTGCGAGGCGGAGAGCGGATTGGCGATAGAAAAAGATGACGAAATTTCCAATGCGTGTTGTGCGTCAGACATGGCAGACGCCTTGATCCGTTCCTTCGGATGGAGTGGAGCGTGGAACAAAGCTCATGCGCATGTGTTGCGATGTGTTGAGGCGGGTCATAGAGACAGCGCGCAATTCTGGATGAATGTACGAAATATCGTGGATCACCTCACGACGTTGGGGCCGCAGGACCGTGACTTAATTCACTGAACGGTCATAGAAAGTATTCGGAGATGGACATCGATTCTGAGGATCAGATAGTCAAATTCTGGATAAAACAGCATCTTCGCGCGCGGTTTGGCAGCATTATCAATGAGGCCGTTCCTGATGCACTTCTATGTCTTCTTCATGGATCGAACGCGTGTACAGATTTTGAAATTACTGATGATCGGCCGGATCCTGACGGACCGACATCTACCGCACAGGAAGGTTAGTGTGGGATTCAAACGCCATGGTTGGCGACAACGGTGAAATGACATAGACAGAAGAGAACATCGGACATCATGCAGGTGAGGTCTTCGGCCTCTGTCTCTCCATGGGAAAGGACTGAAAATGCGCATCAGCGGCATATCTTCGATTATCGGCAATGCGACACAATCCTCATCAGGAGCCGCAACAGAAAAGACAGGAATTCTGCAATCTTCGTCCCTTGACTTCAGCAACATTTCCGCATCGAACCTGCAAGACGTGAATGCAGAACTTTATGATCAGGGGAAAATTACTCTCCGTCAAAGCGGTGAACTCTCACTACTGGACGGATGGGCACTCCAAGGCGTCAATGGCGGCCAGCTTCGCCAGTCATCCACCGGCAATCTCAATGCCTATTCCTTGCTTGATACAATGATCAACTATCAGGAAACGAACGGCATCGGCGATGTGAAAGATACGGTTGCGTCCCTCAAGGCATTGCGCAGCACTCTCGCAGAGTACGATACGAACAATCAGAATAAAACGACAGTCGTCGCGTGAGATTTCTTTATCCGCAGGGATATCGGATCGTGTGAAGTGCCTAAAGTTCGTGGTTGATAGCAAGTTCTATGCTGGCCGCTGCGCGCGGCAAACGGACGGTCGTAGTCGCGCCCCGGCCGCCGGAATATCCATTCAGTTCTTCGTTAATCGGACATCCTGTGTCGGCGACGCAAGCCAGGCCGCCAGTTGCCTGACCATAGATCGTGCGACGCGGCCTGCCCCCAGCAGGGTGGCGCATGCGGGGCCGCACCAGGATCCATAACCCAGCAGCCAGAGACGTGGCTCCCTGACGGCCTGCTGTCCGTTAACGCGAATCAGCCCGTCCGGCTCGATCACGTCGAGCGGCGCAAATGCGGAGAGCGCGGGTCGGAAGCCGGTACACCAGATGATCGCGTCGATGGCTTCTTCCCGCCCGTCGGGCCAGACGACGCCCGTTGCGGTCATACGTACAAACGGGCGCACCGCGTGGAGCACGCCTCGCTCCATGGCGGCGCGCACAGGTGGTACCATGACGATATCGCCAAAACCGCCGGCAGGCATGGCCGACGGGCCGCCGAGAACGCGAGCGGTCGCCCGCTCGAACAGAACCCGTCCATCCACGTCATCGGGCAAGAAGACGGGGTCATGCAGCGTGACCCATGTTGCCTGGGCGACAAGCGACATCTCCGCCAGGATCTGCGCCCCGGAATTGCCGCCTCCCACCACAAGCACACGCCGGCCAGCAAAGGGCGCGGCATTCCGGTAATGGCTGGAATGGAGTTGCGTCCCGCCAAAGAGGTCATGCCCCGCGACATCGGGAATGAAAGGGGCTGACCACGTACCGGTCGCCCCGATAACCGCACGGCTGAGGAAATCACCTGTGTTCGTCCGGACATTCAGGAGTTTTCCTTCCGCGCGCTCCACGCGATCGACCGATACGGGGCGGTGGATCGGCGGCGCATAGCGCGCCTCATACCGGTACAGATAGTCCAGCACCTCGTCGCGGGTGGGGTAGCTGCCATCGGGCGTGTCGGGCATCGGCCAGCCGGGCAGTGAACTGTAGGACGCGGGTGAAAACAGATGCAGGGAGTCCCAGCCGTGGACCCATGCCCCTCCCGCCTGCGTCCCGTTGTCCAGAATGACGTAGGTCAGCCCGGTCCGGCGCAGGAAATAGGACGCGGCGAGCGCTGCCTGACCGCCGCCCACGATCACGACATCGAACGGTTCCGCCATTGCCCGGCTCACAGACTTTCCGGGAGACGAAATTCCGCCTTGCGTTCACTGTAGCGATCCACGAGGTGGTCGGCCCGGTCGCGCAAAAGCCATGTGAACTTCACCAACTCTTCCATGACATCCACCATCCGGTCATAGAGGGGGGACGGCTTCATCCGGTCATCGTCACCGAACTGCGTATAGGCCATTGGCACGCTGGACTGGTTGGGGATGGTAAACATCCGCATCCACCGGCCCAGCACCCGCAGGGCATTGACGGAATTGAAGCTCTGCGATCCGCCCGAGACCTGCATGACCGCCAGCGTGCGGCCCTGCGTCGGGCGGATCGAGCCTTCGGTGAGGGGCAACCAGTCGATCTGGTTTTTGAATACTGCCGTCATGTTGCCGTGCCGTTCAGGGCTGCACCAGACCTGGCCTTCCGACCAGATTGAGAGGTCCCGCAGTTCCTGCACTTTCGGATGGGTCGCAGGCACGGAATCCGCTACCGGCAGGCCGGTCGGGTCGAACACCCGTGTCTCGGCCCCCAGCACCTTCAGGATGCGTTCTGCCTCAAGCACCAGCAACCGGCTGAAGGATCGGGGACGCAAAGAGCCGAAGAGCAGAAGGATACGCGGCGGATGGTCCACACGCGGTTGCGGTTCCAGCCGCGCGAGATCGACCCGTTCAAGATATTCGGGGTGGAGGGCCGGCAAGTCAGGTTCAGTCATTGTGATATCGGTCCATTCGTGCATTACAGGTGGCTGATCCAGGGCAGCCACAGGGCCAACGCCGCGAGCGTGACCAGCAGGACAGGCGGGGTGATCGCCAGTCCGACTTTCATATACTGCCCCCATGTGACCCGATGCTTCTTGGATGCCAGCACATGCAGCCATAGCAACGTGGCGAGACTGCCGATCGGGGTGAATTTGGGGCCGAGGTCACAGCCGATGACATTGGCATAGACCATCAGGTCGCGAGTCAGCGGTGTGATGTCGTGAGCCTGCTGGATCGCCAGCGCCCCCACCAGCACGCTCGGCATGTTGTTCATGACCGACGAGAGAAGGGCCGCCAGAAAGCCGGTGCCGATCGTGGCCGTGAATGTTCCCTGATGGCCGAGCCAGACCAGCGCGGTCGCGAGATAGTCAGTCAGCCCGGCATTGCGCAGGCCATACACCACCAGATACATGCCCAGCGAGAAGATCACGATCTGCCACGGCGCGCCGCGCAGCACTGTACGGACCGGAATGACGTGTCCCCGCCCGGCGACGATCAGGAGAGCCCCAGCCGCAAGACCTGCCACGATGCAGACTGGGATATGGAACGGGGCGGTCAGGAAATACGCGGCCAGGACCAGCGCCAGCAATGGGAACGCGGCGCGGAACACGGCATGATCCCGGATCGCCGTGGCCGGGGCGGGGAGTTCGGCCACGGGATAAGTCGCCGGTACCTGCCGCCGGTACCGCAGCCAAAGCACCGCCAGCGTCGCGCCCAGCGCCACCAGATCGACAGGGACCATGATCGCGGCATAGCGATCGAACGCAATGCCAAAGAAATTGGCGCTGACGATGTTCACCAGGTTGGAGATGACAAGCGGCAGGCTGGTGGTATCCGCGACGAAGCCAGTGGCGATAATAAAGGCCAGCGCCGCAGCAGGACTGAGGCGAAGCTGCGTGAGGATGGCGATGACAATGGGCGTGAGCAGCAAGGCCGCGCCGTCATTGGCGAACACAGCCGCAATGGCCGCTCCCAGCACCACGATCAGCGGGAATAGCGTCCGGCCTCGCCCCTTGCCCCAGCGCACGACGTGCAGGGCGGCCCAATGGAAGAACCCGGCCTCATCCAGCAACAGCGAGATGACGATCAGCGCGATAAAGGTGAAGGTCGCGTCCCAGACGATGTGCCAGACGACAGGAATGTCGTGCCAGTGGATCACGCCAGCCGCCAGGGCCACGGCGGCACCTGTCATGGCGCTCCAGCCGATGCCCAGCCCCCGAGGCTGCCAGATGACAAAAACCAGCGTGGCAACGAAAAGCAGAAGAGCCAGCATCAGGAGATCCGCTTTCCGGATTCATCGACGATCTTCTCGCCGTCCTCTTTGACGAAAGCGCCTCGCTGCGGGTTGGGCAGGATGTCCAGTACCGCCTCGGACGGACGGCAGAGCGCAACACCGAGCGGGGTGACGACGATCGGCCGGTTCATCAGGATTGGATGCGCCATCATGGCGTCGATCAGGTCGTCATCGGTCAGGGATGGATTGTCGAGGCCAAGCGCATCATAGGGCGTGCCCTTGCGCCGCAGGAGATCGCGAACCGAGATTCCCATGCGCGTGATGAGACTGACCAGTTCGGCGCGCGATGGCGGAGTTTTGAGGTATTCGATGATGGTCGGCTCGATCCCCGCATTGCGGATCAGGGCAAGTGTATTGCGCGATGTACCGCAATCCGGGTTGTGATAGATCGTAACGCCGGTTGTCTCGGTGCCAATGTCGCGCAATTTCGTCACCAGACTGGCAGTCTCAAGCTTGGCGATCGGCAACGCGACAAGCAGGGAAATACGATTCTTCAGACCCTTGAACGCCGAGACGAACGCGCGTTCACGGTCGGCATCGGTTCCCGAAACACTACTCGGATCGGGAATGCCCCAATGGGCCGTGATGGGTTTTCCTGGCCATACCGGACAGACTTCTCCTGCGGCGTCATCGCAGACGGTAAAAACGAAATCCATAACGGGAGCGTTCGCAACAGCGAACTCATCCCAGGGCTTGGAACGCAGCCCCTCGGTCGGGTAGTCGAAGCTCGTCAGTACTTTCAAGGCGAGAGGATTGACCTGCCCCTTGGGATGGCTTCCGGCGGAGAAGACTCTGAAATGGCCGGCACCATCCTTGCGCAGGATGCTCTCGGCCAAGATTGAACGTGCGGAATTACCCGTACACAGAAACAAGACATTGAAGACGCGATCGGTCATTGGGGGGCTCACTCGGATGGGCAGCAGGAGGACAGTTCTGCAACCAGTGGCTCACAGAGTTCGGGGCTTCGCCCGCAGCAGTCCTTGACGAGAAACAGCATCAGTTCCCGCAGGCGCGGCAGGCAGGCACGATAGACAATCACACGGCTATGGCGCTGCGAGGTCAGCAGGCCAGCCCGCGTCAGGGTGGCGAGATGGGCCGAGATCGTGTTCTGCGGGACATTGAGATGCCGCGCGACGTCTCCGGCCGGCAGCCCGTCCGGTTCGTGGCGCACCAGCAGGCGGAAGATTTCCAGTCGCGTGGATTGCGACAGTGCGCTCAGGGCTGATAGGCTCGATTCGGTATCCATATATCCTTACTCACGGATATATGGAATATTGTCAAACCCCTTTCGCCCGATGGACCGTTCCTGTCGCCGGATTGCTCAGCGTCATTGCCGATTTCCGACTGGCTGCTTTCCCGACATCGGCCATTCATCATTCTCTATTCCACTGATGGCGGGCCGGCGGGACCGCGCATCACACGGACGCTCGACGATGCCGCCGTCAAGCTTGGGCCTTTGCCTGCCATGATCGCCGATCGGGTGCGTCGCTGCACCCGCCGCGTTGATCGGTGCGTCCAACGTTTTCGGGCTGGCCGTCGCTGCCGCGATCAGCCTGTTCGGCCTGGGCTCGGGCGCTGCGCTCGCGATCGTCGTGGGTGTGCTCGTCGAGGTCCCGGTTATGCTTTCGGTCGTTGGACTCGTGAAGCGCACGCGACTCTGGTATGAGGTGCGTTCAGCCGTCTGAGGGTGCGGCTGACGGGGTCACCTCGGCGAGGGTTTCGAGCAGCGGGCAGCCGCTATTGTCGCCGCGTTCGCAGGCCTGCACCGCCCTCGTCAGCACGCTCGCCATCCGTTCGAGGTCGGCAAGCTTCGAGCGCACTTCTGCCAGATGGTCCTTTGCCAGATCGTGCGCTTGCTGGCACGACTGCGCGCCACCCTCAGCCAGCGTCAAAAACGTCCGGATCGCCTCGATCGAGAAGCCGAGTTCACGGGCTCGGCGAACGAAGCTCAGACGGCGCACGTCGCCTGCACCGTAATGGCGATAACGCCCGCGTCGGATCGGGACAGGAAGCACGCCGATCCGCTCATAATAGCGGATCGTCTCGATGTTGCAGCCCGTTTGGCGTGAGAGTTCGCCGATCGGTATCGTTTCTGAAGCCGGCATGAAGATTCCGCTTGAGTCTGTAGTTGCTACAGATGGTATCGCTCGGTTCGGTCACGCACAAGGATTCGTATGTCGCAACCTCTTCAACCCCGCCCCAAGGGTATCGGTGCCGCCTCCCTCACACTCGGCGGGATTGCGGCGGCATTCGCCGTCGCCTCGTGTTGCGCGCTCCCGATCCTGCTCACGTCAGCCGGACTCGGCGTCGCCTGGCTTTCCGGCATCGCGGTCGCAACTGCGCCCTTCCGCACGCCGCTTCTGATCGTCGGCGCGCTGTTCCTCCTGTTCGGTGCGGTCTTGCTCGGGCGGCAGCAGGTTGCGGCATCGCGTTGCGGACCGGACGGTGTCTGCACGCCGCCGGCGGTCCGGATATTCACCTTTGCTGGCCTGCTGGTCGGCGTCGTGCTGCTCTATCTTGGCTACCGTTATGCCTGACGCCGCGATCGAACTGCGCTCCACGCTCACCTGTCCACATTGTGGGCATCAGGCGACCGAGACCATGCCGACCAATGCGTGCCAGTTCTTCTACGACTGCAAGGGTTGCGGTATGGTGCTCAAGCCCAAGCCGGGCGATTGCTGCGTATTTTGTTCCTATGGAACCGTGTCGTGTCCGCCGGTCCAGGCCGACGGCAAGGATAGCTGCTGCCGTTGATTGGCAAGCCACCGCAAATCAGCGGCGTAGCACCTCAACCGCAATCAGCTTGATCCTGGGCCACAACAACGTCAGCCAGCACCATCATCGCGGTCGCGATGCCCAAGCGGAGTTATTATCGCTGGATCGAGCGTGGCGTGCTCGACGGTTGTCTGGCGACCCTGATCGGGGAAGTGGCCCGCCACAGCGCGCTGCAAGCCCGGCTTCGTCACGCTGCTCCATTCCATTTCGCCCCTGCGGGTGCAGCCCGCCGCTTCTGCGGGCCTCTCGGCTCGCTCTCGTCGCCCACCCCCGCCTCGCGGGAGGTTCATGGGGCTTTTTGGGCAGGGCCGGTGGCAGCGATGATTTTTTCTTCCGACCGCCGTTTGGGACTGGACTGTCAGGATATGTCGCCAGCAACTTCCTGTCCCTCGGCGCGTCTATCTTCAATCCAGGGGAATTTAACTGTCCTTATCGCTACGACGACTACAGTCCGAGCCCCCGGTTCCGGGTGAAGCTCCAGTCGATCCCGCCATCGTCGCGTGCGACGCCGGAGACGTGCTGGCCCCGCTGCTTCTCCAGCGACGGAGTCCATGGTACAAGCTGGAACTGGAGCCCATCATCGATCATCGCATAGCGGCCGGAGGCCAACGTCATGCGTTGACGATACGTGCCGGTGACATACTCACCCGAGGCCGACTGGCTGAACGCCCGGCCTGTCTCGCCGGCGAGCTGCTCTCCGACTTCCCGGACCTCGCGGTCCCTGAGTTTCCCGATCAGGTTGCGCGCAAGGACCACCCCCTGCGTCCGACGTTCGGCAAGACCCTGCTCAATCAGTTGCTCGGTCCGCCGCTCCATCGCCTCGCGCACTTCGGCACCGAAGCCACTCTGGCCTAGCGCCGCGGGATCGCGCGCCACTGCTTGCCGGTCGAGCCAGGTGGCCCCTCGCGCCGTCACCTGATCCTCAATCGACAGGTCAGAACGAACAGCCAGAGCAACGCGACGCTGCCCTTTCCTGTCATCGAAGGCGCGAAGCTCTACAACCGATCCCATGCTGCCATCACCGGTCGCATCGAGATCGGGAAAGCGGATATGATGCGTGCGGCCATCCACCCCGTCGATGACGGCGTAGGCAGTGCCTTTCAGTTCATCGTCCAGCCCGCGATCGACCAGCCTGCCGATGACGGGAACATCAAGGCTTTCACCCCCCAGCACATAGCTCGACGCGCTCCGCTCGATGCCGCGCTCGGTCAGGGAGCGGTGGATACGCTTGATGATGTCGCCGCGCTCCCCGAGTTCGCGGAGCGTCACCTCGGCGGATTCATCCAGCATCCATTGTCCCTGACCGACCTGATGGGCGAGGCCAAGCCCTTCCAGGCTGCGCAGGCGCCCGACCTTCAGGGCCTCGAACGGATCAGGCTGCCGATCCGGCGCTGGCGCCATGTCGATGATGCCGTTGCGGCCCGCGTCGCGGGCAAGTTGCCGGTCAAGCTGGGTCCAGTGCTCGGCATCGACCTGGCGTTCGAGTGCGCGGTGAATTTCGACGTCATTGCGCGGCCCGAGTTCCTGCGTCACCAGATCCTGGGCGCGGGCGCGCAGGCCCTCGCGGATGTAATCGCGGGAGATCACGAGATCGCTGCCATCTTCGGCCACGCCGCGCACGAGGATATGGACATGGGGGTGCTGGGTGTTCCAGTGGTCCACCCCCACCCAGTCCAGTTTTGTGCCGAGGTCTTTCTCCATCTGCCCGACCAGCTCGCGGGCATAGCCCTTGAGGTCGGCCATGTCGGGCGCGTCCTCGGGTGAGACGATGAAACGGAAATGGTGACGGTCGTCCTCGCAGCGCTCGGCGAACGCCTTCGGGTCAGCATCGTCGATGCCAGGACCGAAGAGCCGCGCCTTTTCGCCGTCCTTCGTGACCCCTTCCCGGCGCAGGTAACGCAGATGGGCGGCGAGTGGCGCCTTGCGCCCGCTGTGGCGCACGACACGGGCCTTGACGGTCACGCGGCGGGCACGGCTGGTCAGCAGACGATTGGCCCTGGCTGCTGCGACGCGGCCACGCCCGAAGGACGAGCGGGAACCGCCGCCGCTGCGGCCCGATCGGAACCCACCGCCTCCGGCACGCTGGGCCGAGGCGAGGGCCTGGGCGACGAAGGGCTTGAGCCGCTGGGCGCGCGGCGAGCGGATGCGGCCCAGACGGGGCTGGAAATCATTCTCGCGGGCCATTGGCGCCCCGAATGTGCGAAAAAGGCCGGTGCAACAAGGAAAAGTAGGGTCGGAAAACATTGGAGGAGAGAGAGAAACATTGTGTAGGAAAGGTAAAAACGCTGGAAAACCAACACCCCAACCGAGGCGCAATGTGCGCCCTTTTATCTCGCCTCTTCTTTGCCCAGACCCAGTGCGCCCCCTGATCCCTGCTACGATCCCTCATGAGAAACGCTGGACCACGCCAGACCACGATGATGCGCTGACCTGCGACCGGCTGCGAATGGGCGGTAAGCAGAGGCGGATTCGGCATGGTCATGGTGCCGGCTCCCTGTCAGAAACCGTCACGAACAGGCCAGCGGAGTGCGGTGCAATAGGCGACAGATCGCGTGCGGTGATGTTGGCAGACGCATCGTTCGCGAGTGCGATAAAGATCGGCGCGCGCCTCCATGCCAGGGGATCGGGATGCACCGCCAGAAGCGGTATTGTGTCACCGTTCTGGCCGAGAAGAGGCAGAAGACCGGCGACATAGGCGAGTGTTTCGGGCGGCAACGGGCGATGCCGATCGCGGAAGTCCTCGTAGCGTCCCGGTCCGGCATTATAGGCTGCGAGAAATCCCGGTGAGCCGTAGCGATCGTGCATCTCGCGCAGGTACGCAGCACCCGCGAGAATGTTGTCATGCACATCGAATGGATCACTTCCCAGCCCGTAACGGACACGCAGGTTGGCCCAGGTCGTGGGCATGATCTGCATGAGTCCGACCGCGCCTTTTGACGAAATCGCGCTGGTGTCGCCGCCGCTCTCAGCACGCATCACCGCCCTTATCCAGGCGGTCGGAACGTCGAAACGGCGGACTGCCTCAGCGATCTGGGCAGCAAAAGGATCGGTGCCGGCGAGTGTCGAAACCGACGCAGCCCGTGTCTGGTCGGCAGCAGCCAATACGCCGATCGCGGTGATGCCGACAGCGAGGAAGAAGGCGCGTCGCATCGTCTCAATCTCCCCGTTCGGCGCGCTTTGACGGGCGCGTCCAGTTCAGCACCCAGACCGCGCGGTCGTCGGCGGTGCGGAAGAGATTGGCCCGGATCGGCTGCGTGAAGGCGGGATCGTCGAGGGCTACGGCGATGTATTCACCAGCCCTCTCGCCGGTGCGTTTCCAGCCTGCGCCGACCTCCGGGCCGTCCGCGTCGGTGAGATGGACGCGATAATCCGGAGCATGTTCGGCATCAGAAAAATCGGCCGGAATGAGGATAAGATCCTGCGTCACGGTGAGGGTGCGGATGCGCCCGGCAAAGCCGGTTTTGGTGCGGGTGAAAAGACCGATCTGTGCCATCTTATTGTCCTTTCGAGGATGGATTGGAGGATGAGGCGACGGCCTGGCCGCTCCCGGATGGACGCCAGACCGGGGTGGCACGGCCGATGACGGTGGAGAGGGACAGCACGCCGAAATATCGACCGTCGAGACTGCGTGGTTCGGCCGGGTTCATGACGAAGACCTGGCCGGGATCGAGGTGTTGGCAGCCCTGCCAGACGGGCAGCGGGCGGCCACGGTGATCGACGGATTGCGCGTCGCCAGCGAATTTTCCGTCGATGGTGATGCGTTGTCCGGTACGGCAAACGGACTGCCCTGCGATGGCCGCTACAGGTTTGAGCAGGGGCACACCGAGAGGGAGGTAGCCGCGCGTCGCCAGCAGCGTCGCCGCGCGCTCGGGCAGACGGACAGCGACCAGATCGCCGACATGCGGCGAAAGGTCCGTGTGCAGCCGATAAAGTCCGATTGGCACGCTCGCCGTCTCATTCCAGATCAGCCGGGGCATAGGATGCACGGCCAGTGAAATGCCCACGCCGAGCACCGCGAAATAGGTGGCGAAGAACCAGCCACGCCGGGTCATGACGTCACCTGCCGTCGCTTGAGCCATGCTGACTGCTGCTCACGCGTGTAGCTGCGGGGCTCATGTCCGGCACTGATGCGATGGTGGAGATGCCGCCAGTATTCGGGTGCGGCATCCGCCGGGTCGATGCCCAGCGCGTCAATAACGTCGATCGCCCGGAGTACGCGCTCGACCCTCGGCCAGCTATCGACACGCAGCAGGATTTCGCCACCGGGACGCACAAACGGGAGGGTCTGGAACGGGCTTCCTGCCTCCACCGCCCGTACGATGTCCACGCGGGAGACCGTGGCTCCCAGATCGTTCGACGCCCAGCGAACGAAGGCGAAGATGCTGCCCGGCGCGAAACTGGAAATGCGGCGGCGACCATCAAGGATCTGTTCGTCAACGCGGTGGCCGAAGCGCAACCAGTGCTCGATACGCTTCTCGATCCAGGTCAGTTCGACATGGGTCAGCGACGCCGCGCGGCGATGCGGCGGCGTAGAAAATCGTCCGTTCATGGCACGTCTCCGGGATTGTCAGGGAACTCACGGGCGAGCAGCGCGCGCAGCATGTCGGCGACGGTCATGCCGCGCTGGAACGCCGCGACCTTGATGCGGGCGCGCAGCGCCGGCGTGACGTCGATGGTCAGCCGGGCGGTGAAGTGGTTGGCAGCCGCAGGCTTGTCCGGCGCCTTGACCCAGCGTTCCGGGTCGGCGGGGCGCGACGCGAAGCCGGGTAGCGTGCGACGCTCTGTCATGGCGATATTCCCTCGCCGAGCGGCAGCACGGACGCGATACGGTCGCGCGCTTTCTGCGCCATGACAGGATCGATCTCGCAGCCGACATAGCGCCGACCGGCGAGCCGACAGGCGACGCCAGCAGCCCCCGAGCCGGCGAACCAGTCGCCCACCAGGCCACCCGGTGGGCAGCTCGTGCGGATCAGGATCTCCAGCAACGCCACCGGCTTCTCGGTCGGGTGGATGGCCCGGCCATGCGTATTACGGACCGGAATCACGGAGCGCATCAGGCGCGGGCCACCGTCCTCGCTGACGTAACGACCGGCATCGATCCGACCCATGTGGGGCGGCCGGTGTTTCCGTCGTACCGTGCGTGCCCGTGCGTCGGACGTGGTCGGAACCACGTTGTAGACGGCGCGCCAGGGCGTATCGTCGCGATAGAACTGGACGATCAGTTCATGCACGCGCCGGAACCGATCGGCATGGAAGCTGGAACCGTTCTGCTTCTCCCAGACCAGTTCCTGGGCATATTTCCAGCCCGCATTCCGAAATGCCGCGTTGGATGCAAGGAAACTCCGCAGGGAGCCGAAAACCCAGAGCGAGCCGCTGGGTTTCAGGGCAGCGAGCGCCTTGCCGGGCCAATCCGCTATGCGCCGGTCCCATGCGAGCGACGTATCGCCATAGGGGGGATCGACCAGGATCATGTCGTAGGGGCCGTGCCAGGGCATCAGGAGCGCGCTGTCGCCGGTCAGCAGGGTCATGACACCAGCCCCCCAATCTCGGCTGTCAGTGCGGCGATTTCGCGGGCGGCAATCCCCTGCGGGCGCAAGTCGCAGACCAAGCGGCCGGTGCGCGCCATGTCGGCGAACGCGACCCGCTGGCCGATCCGCGCTGCCAGCGCCGCCGGCTCATGCCCCACCAGCGCCAGCCGGGTTTCGCGGGCGATCACCGTGCGCGCGGCGCAGCGGTTCAGCACGAAACGGGCCAGCAGACCGGGACGGAAGAGCCGCGCTTCCGCCAGCAGCCGCAGCATTTCGGCCGAGGCCCAGCCGTCGAACGGCGAAGGCTGCACCGGGATCAGCACCAGATCGGCCGCCAGCAGGGCGGAGCGCAGCAGCGCCGCCACCCGAGGCGGACCGTCGATGACGACGTGATCCACCCCCTGAGCCAGTTCCGGCGCCTCGTGATGCAGCGTGTCGCGCGCCAGGCCGATCACGCCGAACAGGCGGGGCAGTCCCTCCCGTGCGCGCTGCGCCGACCAGTCCAGCGCCGAGCCCTGCGGGTCGGCATCGATGACCGTCACGCGCCGGCCTTCCCGAGCCCATTGGCCCGCGAGATGCAGCGCCAGCGTCGTCTTGCCGACGCCGCCCTTCTGGTTGAGGAGGGCCACGATCATGGCCCGTCTCCGCGTGCTTTTGGGCCGGAAACGGAGGGACCAGGGCCGTTATCCGCAAGGCGGCCCGCCCCATCAACATAAGAGTTAGATTCTAAGTTAGATAAGTTAAGGGCCGGAATCGCCGTTTCAGGCCAAAGACTTAGCTGCGATTCGTGCGTGCGAAGTCCCGATAGTCCTGCGTGTGATGTCCCGATAAGGGTTGCGTGTGAAATCCCGATACCATTCACATGGTTATCCACAGGAATTGTGGATAAGTCGGCCGGCAGGATGCGGAGCAATTCGCGCGCGCCGTCGCGCTCGATGCCCAGGCGATAGCCGGGCAACGACTGGCGGGCGGCGATATGCCGGATCTGGATGGCGAAATCCGAGACACGCACCAGGCTGCCGGATTTCGCATGCAGATGGGCGATCTCGAAGGTCCAGCCCGCACGCTGGCGGCCAGCATGCTTGCGGGCGATGCGATAGAGCCAGCGTTCGATGCCGCCGGTGAGGCGGAAATAGGCCGGGTCGATGGCAAGCACGAGCGAGCGGTCGATCACGCCGCGATAGAACCATTCGGGAATGACGATCTCGACACCAGCGGCGCGGCCCGTCTGGCTGGCACAGATCTCCCATTCGGTGATCCAGGAGAACTGCTGACGGCGCCAGTTCTGGCCGTTGCGGATCGTAGTGGCGACCACGGTGGACTGGAGCCGGGTCAGTGCCGCCTTGAGTAGCCCATAATCCCGCGCTCCCGTCTGACGCCCGATACTGCTCAGAAGCTGATAGGGCGTGAAGCGCAGGAAGCGCGATGTCGTAAGACCAAGATTTTCCGCCTCGACGATCTGGCTGGCGGCCCAGATCAGCACATCGGCGTCCCAGATCGTCGCCATGCCATGGTCGGGCATGCCGAAGACTTCGACACGGACGTCACCGGCTTCATAGAAGATCGGCACCGTGCGCTTTGTCTTCGCGAGCGAGAAGAACGGTCGCTCCATCAGGTCGCGCTGATCGCGCGGGCTGGCATCCCCGCCGGAGACCACGAACGGGTCGAGCCTGTTGCGTTCGCTTGCGCGCCTGGAACGCGGAATACCCGGCGCGGCATTCATCGTGGGTCATGCCCGGCGGCACGCGCCGCGTCATAATTCGGGTCGGAGGTGGATTTGCACGCACCGGCGGCTGCCCATACGTCGAGGTCATCGATCAGATAGACGACGCGACCACCAAGCTTGCGGAACGTCGGTCCTGTACCGTGGCAGCGATATTTTTCCAGTGTGCGCGGCGAAAGTCCGAGAATTTGCGCAGCCTCATGGGTGCGCAGATAGCGCGCCGGTGAGGGCGTGGGTCTGTTGAGCATGATATGCCTCCGTCCGGTTTTGAAGCGTCGCGGCGAAGTCGCGGCGGATCGGGATGACGGTGGCGAAGAAAGCAGGCGTTGGGGGTGGACGAAGATTTTTCAGACTCAGTGTCCACCTTCGGCGGACCATGACGCGCGCAAGAGTTACCGTGCGCAGCCGGGCGCAGGCCAGCGTCGAAAAAATGGAGGGAAACAGCGCAGGAGAGCGAAAAACGGCTGATGCTATTTGCCGTGTAAGAAATCCAGGTAACCGCCGTTTACCCGGTTCTCTGCGTCCTGAATCAGGCGATCCGCAAAGCGCCGCGCCGCAGTGTTCTTCCACTCGATGGAAGGTAAAATCGCCTGCCATGAACGGCCGGCGGCTATGGCGACCTCACGTGGGCCGCCACCAATTTCCTGAATGTCGAAGGCGATCAGAAGCTGAATCTGCCGCGCACGCTGGAGCGGCGTGAGCTGGAGCGCGCGTGGAAGCAGGGCAACGCGGCTGCCACGCAGATGCCGGAAAAAGCGCAACGCCACGTCGAGACGAAGCTCGCCGGCAGCGTCCAGCGGCAGCAGCACGGCGGGGCGTTGCAAGGCCGAAGGGTCCAGAAGCCGAAGAAAGAGATCGCCAACCGCGTCGCCGATCGTAAGCCACCCGCCATCCGCATCGTCGTGACGGGCCAGGATATTCCCCAGCATGGCGGGTTCGATCGGGGTCACCGTCGCGAAACCCGAGGGTGCCGGCGTGAGAATCAGCGTGGCCGGGGAGACCTCGGGCCTCCAGACCATGCGGCCGCGGCGGGCGGGTTCATCGGGAGCATGGACAAAAGCCCAACCCCCAGCGTTCGGCGAACGCCGCGCGCTCTGCGGCGGCGTCCGTTGCCCGGCGGGCGATGCGTCGTTGCAGGCGGGCATACTCGCGACGGTACGTCGCGTTGCGGCGCAGGAACTCGACGGCGAAACCGGAACGGTCCAGAGTGCTGATACGGTCGCGTATTTCCTGTGAACGCCAGAAGGATGTCGGCATGGTGACCTCCCTGTCTGGCCCCTCATACGGCAAGGGGGCAGCCTCAATTAGCCGGATCGGAACCGCGAGCGCATAGACCCTGATTTTCTATTGGGGAGAGTGCCGTGGGGGACCAGCGCGTGGGCCGGCGAAGCCCGGCTATTGCAGGCGCGGCTCCAGCAAATGCCGGTAGCCGGCTTTGGTCATCCAGCGCGCCCGTGCAAGATGGTTGTCGTAAACAGCCCTGGCGCGCACGGGTTCACAGACAGGATCGATTTTGAACAGCACCGCAACGACTTCGCGCCAGTCGGCACCTTCCTCGTCGGCGATCAGGAGGCGGAGATAAAGGTCGAGATGCTGCTCGTCATAGGCGGGTGATCCTGGAAGGATGGGTGGGTCATGACGATCCCTCGTGATAGCGCTGTTGGATCGGTTCGATAACAAATTCGTGGAATGACGACCGTTCGACGGTTCCGCGCTGACGCAAAAAACAACGCGGGGCCGAGTGGGAAGGCTGCGCGGCCAGGCCGATCAGGACGGCGCGCGTCTGCGACGGCCCGCATCCTGTCGCGTCTGTGGATCGGAAGTCTCGTGAAGAAACATGACACCACGCCCTTGCCCGGACTCGATGAACAGGATGCCCGCTGCTTCCAGCGCGCGGCGGACCTGGTCGATCGTGCCCTCATGGACACCAAGGCCACGCTCGGATTCAAGGCGCTTGAGCGCGGTCAATGCTACGAGGGCTTTTTCAGCGAGCCGTTCCTGTGTCCAGTTCAGGAGTGCCCGTGCCGCCCTTACCTGTCGGCCAGTGATCATCCATGATCACATCCGACATGCAGGGCATGCACACCAGAAATACGACTATAATAGTCGTATAATGGAGATTCAATATCGTTCTTTCAGTTGGATAGTGAGGAAACACCGGCGTCCTGCTTCTGATAGGACCGTCAGTGGGGTCCGCCGTCGGTACGGGCGACCAGACGAAAAGACCCCCGCTTACGCGGAGGCCTCCCCGTCGTGGCATTTTGCTGCGAATTGCGCGCATACCTGGTTCAGTTCACGCTCGATTTTGGCCCGCTCACGACGGCTGAGGTGAAAGCTGGTCAGTTCGGCGCGCAGCATCTGGATCTGGTCGTGTAGCGTGGTCATCGTCCTGCTCCTTTCGTTTTTCGAAGACAGGCCGTCGCCTCATGCGCGCGTGAATCGGGTCAAGGATCGCCGCAGGCGACCGCCCCAGCGGCGCGCGGGGGAGCCGATTTTGTCTGGTGTGCCCGTAGGGTGCGCCGGGCAAAATTGGGGGGACCGCGCGTCCTTGAGGCGGTTCACGCCGGGCATGGTACAATGGGAAGGCTGAGGGAAGCCCTGTTCCCCTTTCTTGCCCACACATTGGCAGATTGGGCGCGGCGCGACTGGTGCGCCCACCCGCCGGTTCGCGATCGGTCATGCGAAGGCCCCACCCGGACCGGCCGGGCGGGGGATCGCTGGCACCTCAGTCGCCGTTGCGGCGGCCGTTGGGGCGGGACCAGATCAGGCTGTAGCCCTCGCCGTCCTCGTCATCGAAGAGGTTGGCGAAGATCGGGGCGTTGAAGCTCGGATCGTCGAGCTTGAGGCTCAGATAGTCGCGCCCCTCGTTGGAGCGCCGGGACCAGGCCGCTCCGATCTCGACCCGGCCGACGAAGACGCGGTGGCTGGGGGCATTTTCGTTCAGGCGCGTGGTCTCGGGGGCGATGCGGACGTTGGGGGTCTGGAGCGAGAGGGTGACGATCTCGCCGTTATATCCGTTGCCGACTTTCTTGAAGGTGCCGATGGTAGCCATGATACTGCTCCGTGATCTCTGTTACCGAGCCCGCACCATTGCGGCCTCGATGGCGATCGGACAGACGGAGGCGAGCGGCGGCGCATCCCGTAGGGACCGAAGCGCAGCGGAGGACGGCGGGACGGAATTTTCTTGTTTCGCGAGGAATGACGGCGCAGCCGTCAGGGGAAGAAAATTATGGACCGCTGTTGCGCCATGGCCGATCGAGGCGCAGCCGACCTTCGGCTAGATCAGCCATCTTGAGAGGCGGCATGCGTGCGCGGCCCGACAGAGCACACATCACGGAGACTATGGCCACCCGCGCCCCACGCAAGTGTCGGCCAGGAAGGGGAAGGCATCGTCATGCCCTGCTTCCGACCCTGCACACGCCCCGTTCCGGGACTGCGTTTCGCACGGACACGCCCTGCCTTCCGGGATTCCACCGGCCGATGCTGACAGGAAGCGCTGGACGTCCACGCTCCAGGGAAAGAGCACCTTCAGCCAATATGCTGCAATCAGGGCCTCATCGATCGCTCCTGCCATACCCTCCTGACAGCGAGGCGGCCAGATGCGAAAGCCCCCGATCCTGTCCTGCCTCGCCGGTTGCCAGAGCGGTGTCAGACCCGCGCGATATTGCCGCCGGACGGTCCGGGTGGGGCCACGGTTGTAAAGCGGATGAAAGCGGTGACGCCCACCGCGATCGCGCCGATGATGGAGAAAAAGAGCTGCCACGCCGGAGACGGCATCAGCATCTGGGCGATCCCATGTGTCGTGCTGTAGCCCATGATAATGGCGGGCACCGTATAGAGCAGGACGATCAGCAGCTTGAGCCACATCCACGGCACCAAGGCGAAGGCGACCTGGCCAATAACGAAGGTTGCAGCGCCCGCGACGAAACCGACGATGATCCCGCCGACAACACCAGCACCCGCACCATACGCCCAGAACCCGGCCATCAGACCCATGGCGCAGGGCAGGGCGAAGACTGCCACGGTAAAGAACAACCAGCACAGGAAGCCAATGCCGGCGACGAGCAGGAAGGGAGCAAGGATGAACATGGCGGCGGTCTCCGTGCAACCGACAATGTCGGACGGTCGCGCCTGCCACCACCACCACGGCGCAACCCGCATTATAGCGCAGATGATACGGTGACCGGAACGAAAATCCGCGCGGCTTACGTCCCGCCGGTGACGATATCATCGAAATCTATCGCTGGTATGCGGACGTTGCGGTCAATCAGGTCGAGCGTTATTGCCTTCCCCCGTGATCCGGTGGCGTTGCGAAGAACCTTGCGATCCATAGCACCTGGTGCTACATAGGAGGTCATGACCAATGCCGAGCCATCCCAGCGGGCATTCAAGACCGCCTGGTTCGCCAGGGCGGCCCGGAAAGCTCGCATCAAAGACGATGAACTCTGCAAAGCGATCCGGGAGGTCATGAAGGGTCAGGCCGTCGATCTGGGTGGTGGTGTCTTCAAGAAGCGCCTGAACAAGAACCTGCATCGCAGCATTATTCTTGCGAAAGGCGGTCGATACTGGATCTACGCCTATCTGTTCGCGAAGAAGGACCGGGACAATATCGATAGCGATGAACTGGAAGACTTCCGGACCCTCGCCAAAGCCTATGCCGTGCTGACCGGGGAACAGGTCGAACGGCTTTTGAAGGATCGAGACCTGACGGAGATATGCCATGGCGATGAAGAGAAAAAATAGCTTCCGGAGCGACATTTCCGAGGCCATTCATTCCGGGGCGGTAATGCTGCACAAGGTCGGCGCGCTCGACAAGGCGACGATGCGTGATTTTGACACGCGCCATCTGGTGGTGCCCCCTGCGATCGAGCCGATCGAGATCAAGCGTCTCCGCGAGGCGAACAATGTCAGCCAGCCGGTCTTCGCGCGGTATCTGAACACGAGCGAAAGCACGGTCGAGAAGTGGGAGAGCGGCGCCAAACGGCCGAGCGGGATGGCGCTCAAGCTGTTGAGCGTCATTCAGAAGCACGGTCTTGAGGTTCTTGCCTGAGACGCTGGCTTGCGGGGAAGGAGAGAGCGCTCACGCGCCGCCTCCGAACCGCAGGACCGGGATACCGAGCCGCTTTGCCTTGTCGGCCAGATTTTCCTGGATGCCTGAACCGGGGAAGACGATGACGCCGATCGGCATAGTGTCGAGCAGCGCATCGTTACGACGGAAGGGCGCCGCCTTGGCATGCCTGGTCCAGTCCGGCTTGAAGGCGATCTGCACGATATCGCGGTGATCGGCCCAACGTGAGGCAATGAACTCAGCACCTTTGGGCGAGCCACCGTGGAGCAGCACCATGTCGGGATGCTTGGCCCGCACCTTATCCAGCCGGTCCCAGATCAGGATATGGTCGTCGAAGTCCAGGCCCCCGGTCACGACCACCTTGGGGCCGGGCGGGACCAGCAACTCGCCCTCGGCGCGGCGTCGGGCGTTGAGGAAATCGCGGCTGTCGATCATGGAGGCCGTCATGGTGCGACGTGACACCAGCGAGCCGGCCTTCGGACGCCACGCGCTCAGGGTCAGGCGCTCGAACTGCTCCTGCGCCTCGTCGCGGAAGATCTCGTAGGCGTTGCGGCGCTCGATCAGGGTCAGCCCTTCGGCGATCAGCCGCTCCAGTTCCACCGAGCGGATCTCGCTGCCATCCTGTTCCTGCTGGCTCCGTTTCTGCGCCTGCTCGTTGCGGTCAAGCTCACGCTCAACCTGGCCGACCATGCGGTGGAAGATGTTCACGGTGGACCAGAGCAATGCTTCGAGATCGGCTTCCAGCCGTGTGTCGGTCAGCGTCGCAGCGATGGCGTCGAAGATGTCGGCCACAGCACCCCCGATGCGCTGCGCTTCGGGTAGCGGCCTGGGGTCCGGCTCGTCCGCGAAGGGACGGTAGCCATACATCTGGAGTTCGGTCAGCACATGCGCGGTGGATGAAGCGGCGTGCGGCGGTTCGAAATCGTCGGTCATGCGGGTCATGAGGCTGTCCTCCCAGGTCTCCGGCTGCGCCCTTCGCGGCCTTTCCGGGGGCGGACAGCGGCAGACCAGGGACGGGCCGGAACCGCGCGCTGGCGCGCGGCCGCAGCACAGCGAAGGATGGCAGGGGGCCGGCTATTTTGCCTCGCGATGTAAAGCGCCCCCACAGGGCGCGACGGAAAATAGCCGGCTCACGCCATTGAAGGCCCGGCCCGGCTGACGCCCGCTCCCCACTTGAAAGGCCGGGGCGCGGACCTGCCGGACGGGAGGCAGGACAGGCCCGCCGACAGAAGACGGCCCCCCCACTCCTCTTTCCGGCCCGCTCAGGTATCGGCGGCCTCCAGAAAGCGTGCCACGTCCGCTGGCGCGAGTTGCGGATGCAGGATCGCCCGCAGCGCGCCGCGTCCCAGCGCACGGAGATCATCATTGAAATCGCCCAGCCGTGGCGACAGGCCGATCAGTTCGATCCCGGCGTCACCCGCGCGGGCGTGCAGCGTCGCCAGCGCCTGATCCCCGGCCGGATCGTCGTCGCGCAGGACGTAGAGACGGCGTAGCAGCGGCGGAAAGATCAGGGCAGCGAGATGTGCCGAAGACAGGCAGGCGGCCAATGGCAGATCGGGCAGAACCTGCCGCAGCGAAAGCACCGTCTCGATGCCTTCCCCGGCGGCGAGCACGTCGGATGCCACCCCGAAGCGCACGGCATGACCGAGCAGCCCGCCCAAGGCACGGCGCGGATGGTCGACCGGTGCCTTGCCACGGCCGTCCGCCGCCAGCCAGGTGCGATGCACACCGGTCAGAGTGCCGTCGAGGTCGGTGACAGCGGCGATCATGGCGGGCCAGGTCTCGGTCAGACCGTCCTCGTCCGGGCGGTAAAAGCAACGCGGATGGAAGCGCAGGGCTTCGGTTCCGTGCAAAAGCGTAATGTCGCGTCTACGGAGATACGCGTCTACGGATGTGCCTATGATCGGCCCGGACATGGCCCAGAGCCGTCGTGCCGCTTCGGAAGAACTGGCGGAAGCACGCTCACGGGCAGGTCGGTCCTGTGACGGCGGCACTGGGTCAGGATGCGGCAGGCTGAGGAAGGCGCGTGCCTCGTCGGCCACGTCGCGGAAATCCACCAGGCCGAGGCTTTCGCGGATCACGTCGAGCAGGTCGCCATGCTCACCCGACTGAGCGTCCGTCCATTTTCCCGCCCTGCCGTTGGCGGTGTCGTGGAGCCGGACGAACAGCGACTGGCCGGGCGTATTGCGCACGTCACCGACCAGCCAGTAATTGCCGTGACGGCGACCGGCGGACAGATACTGCCGGCACACCGCCTCCGCGTTCTCCGCCAGCCGACGGGCGAGATCGCCTGCATCATGCAAGGTCATCGCCCTGCCCTCCTGTGTCGGGATTGCCTCCGTCCAGGGCGATCGCCAGCCAGCGATCGGTGGTCATCCATGAAATCGTTTTGCGCCTGCCAAGGTCAAGCAGATGCGCACCGCCGCTGAAGGCGCCTATCCGGGGACGTGAGGCCGTATTGGCCCACTGGAATCCCCATCGGCCCCGCAACCGGAATATTCGCGCACAGCGTAGCACGAATTCCACCACCTGATGCGGATCTCCGATCGTCTCATCGTGCATCCAGAGTTTCGTGCCGCCATATTCGGGCACGATCGATAGGACAAAACCGTCAGAGGGTGGATCTTCCGCCGCCAGTTCGTCCATGAACGCATTGTAGAGGTCGAGCGCCTTTGCGGCATTGTCCACTGTGCCCACATCGAGAACGCAGGAAAAATGCGTGAAGAAATCAGCCATCGGAAAAACTCCCGAAACGAAAAAGCCCGGCGCAGTGGCCGGGCTCGTAAAAACGTCTTTACGGAAAAGCGTGCAGTCGTCTTTCAGGACGCACGCTCCATCAGCCTGCGGGCCTTCTCCTCCAGATCCAGCCGCGTGTCCTGATTGGCCTTTGTCCGCGCCAGCGCCGTGATCCCCTGCACGAAATCGAACACGCTCTCCGGCTTGCGCCCTTCCTCATGCAGCACGGTTTCGATGATCTTCGTTGTCTCTGGCTTCGAGAACCCGCGACGACGCAGGAAACTTTCGCGGTCCTCGTCGGTTTTCGCCACCAGCGCCTTGCGCGAGGCCTGAATGCCCGAGACGAACGAGGCCGGGCTGGCTGTGGCGAAGTTCCGTAGCGCCGGTGTCGCCTGATGCACGAAGCGTGAGGCTGCAAACTTGCTATGCCGGATCGTGATCTGTTCGAAATTTTCGACGCCCCACAACATACGATTTTGACACACTCCGCGCAGGTAGAATGACGCAATGCCGAGGCTCTTGCTGCCGACTTCTGAATTCCATGCATAGAAACCCCGGAAATAGAGATCGGGCTCACCATTGGGCAGGCGTCCCGCCTCAATCGGGTGTGTATCGTCGACGAGAAACAGGAACACATCGCGATCCGATGCGTAGAGCGTCGTGGTTTCCTTCGTAATGTCCACATAGGGGTTATGGGTCATGGTGGCCCAGTCGATCACACCGGGCACCTTCCAGTTGGTATCGCCGGTGCCATCACCGGCGATCTTGCGCACCGCGCCCACCAGTTCATGGTCCCAGATACGACCGTAATCGGGACCAGTTAAAGCACGCAGTTCGACGCGCCCGTCCTCGGTTTCCAGCGTCTTGACCAGTTCGGCCCGGTGCGACAGCAACCCGTGCTGCAGGTTGATTGCCGCCAGCGGAGCCGGAAGATTGCGCAGGTACGACGAGGGGGCACCAACCAGGCTGCACATCTGGCCAAAGGACCAGTGTGTGGGAGCAATCGGGTCATTCTGCCCCGGCACGGTCAGGGTCAGGCGCTCGGCATTGTCGCGGCTCGCCTCCACTCGGATGGCGCGGCTTTCTACCGTGCGGGCCGTAGCCCGATCCGCACGCGCCAGCGTGGCGGCATGCAGCTCGGACAGCGAGAGATACCGCTCATCATCGGGGCGCGAGAACCATTCGGACGAGACGCGGGCACTACGCTTCCCGCGCGAAGGATCGATCCGGAAGCCGCCGGACGCCGCACCACGGAACGCAGGGGGCAGGATGGTGGTTGTAGTCATGGAAAACTCTCCTCTGATGCCGGTTATTCGGCACAGAAGGCGAAGCCACCCTCTTCC
Organism: Gluconobacter sp. R75690; assembly: GCF_015244525.1. Lineage (NCBI taxonomy): Bacteria > Pseudomonadati > Pseudomonadota > Alphaproteobacteria > Acetobacterales > Acetobacteraceae > Gluconobacter > Gluconobacter sp. R75690. The sequence continues at coordinate 121,351 of NZ_JABCQB010000012.1, forward strand.
TCTGATCACCACTTCCCACGCGGGATCCCATCCAACCGCAGAAACACCTGGCCCCTCATTCCGGAACACGGCGTCCCCGTCACCTACCGGAAATCACGACTGCAATGGGGGGGGAAGCGGAAGGTCTGCTTTACAGAGAAAAATTCGAATAGGTGTTGCGACGACTCACAACTGGACAGCTAAAATGAATGGTGAAGCAGCCCATTTTTTGATGTTGAGGAGCACTTGGCGCGTCTTAGCGCGCCTAGGGATCAGCTTGAAGTATTTTCGTGGACTGTGGATTTTGAGGTTTGATTCACACGCGTAGCGATCCAGAGCAAGTGACCGCCACTTTGATCAAAACTTAGGACCAACAATCATAAAGCAATGCGCCAAAATCTATAAAGAAACTAAGTCACGTTGACAAAAGAGCTGATCCAGAGCCTTGCGGCGGCGATATTGAGGAAACTCATGAATGACAAGGCGGTCTTGTCGTAACGGGCTGCGATGCGGCGCATCTGCTTGAGCCTGTTAAACATTCTTTCGATACGGTTACGATCCCTGTAGCGCCACCAGTCGGTGTTTTGTGGAGTGCTGCGGCCTTTGCGTGATGG